>NZ_JHUS01000041.1:0-69938 GCF_000691465.1 Geobacillus sp. CAMR5420 | reverse complement strand
CTTGACAGGGATATGTTCATGCCTTTTTGGGGTGTTTTTTGTTTTTAGGCGCGATCAATTGGTTTAGAAATCATGATGTATATTTTTGTGATAATAAATATAACAAAAATATGTAATAAAATATGACAATGTTGTTGAATCAACTATATCTAGGCCTTACACTGCTAATCAAGAACACATCCTCAAGATGGTTTGCACAAAATGGATATCACTCATCACCTTTGAGGAACAAGGGAGGGAGGCCGCTTTGCCAGATGAACGAGGTATAGGGACTCATTGATTTTCAAAATGAATAGGGGGAAGGGTGTGCGAATGAAACCAACATTCATGCGGAAATTATGGTTGCTTTTATGCATCAGCGTTTTTGCCCTTGGGGGATGTGCGGCGTCATCAGCTGTTGATCAAGCCAAAAACGAAAACAAAAAGGATTCGTCTTCGGCTAGTAAAGAAGGCGGTACGGTCAAAGTCGGGATTCTCCATTCGCTGAGCGGAACGATGGCCATCAGTGAAGTGTCGCTGCGCGATGCCGAGTTAATGGCGATCGAGGAAATCAATGCATCCGGGGGGCTGCTCGGCAAGAAAATTGAACCGGTTGTGGAAGATGGGGCGTCGGACTGGCCGACGTTTGCCGAAAAGGCGAAAAAACTGCTGCAAAAAGATCAAGTGGCCGCCATTTTTGGCGGTTGGACATCGGCGAGCCGCAAGGCGATGCTTCCGGTTGTGGAGCAAAACAATGGGCTGCTTTGGTATCCGGTGCAATATGAAGGGATGGAGTCGTCGCCGAACATCTTTTACACCGGGGCGACGACGAATCAACAAATCGTTCCGGCGGTCAGCTGGCTCTTGAAAAACCGCGGCAAGACGTTTTTCTTGCTTGGGTCGGATTACGTCTTTCCGCGGACAGCGAACAAAATCATCAAGGCCCAGTTGAAGGCCGAAGGTGGGCAAGTGGTCGGGGAAGAATATACGCCGCTCGGCCATACCGATTATAGCACCATTATCAGCAAAATCAAACAAGTGAAACCGGCTGTCGTCTTCAATACGCTCAACGGCGATAGCAATGTCGCCTTTTTCAAACAGTTGAAAGACGCTGGCATCACACCGAAAGACGTGACGGTGATGTCCGTCAGTATCGCGGAAGAAGAAATCCGCGGGATCGGGCCGGATGTGTTGGCTGGTCACTTGGCTGTGTGGAACTATTTTCAGACGACCGATACACCGGAAAATAAGGCGTTTGTACAAAAGTATAAAGAAAAGTACGGGCAAGACCGCGTGACCGATGATCCGATTGAAGCGGCGTATACAGCCGTTCATTTATGGGCCGAAGCAGTGAAAAAAGCCGGCTCCTTTGATGTGGATCAAGTGAAAAAAGCGGCGGCCGGCCTTGAATACAAGGCGCCGGAAGGAACGGTGAAAATTGACGGGGAAACGCAGCATTTATGGAAAACGGTGCGCATTGGCGAAATCCAAGCGGACGGACAATTCAAAGAGTTATGGAATTCCGGCCAGCCGGTGAAGCCAGATCCGTATTTAAAGAGCTACCCATGGGCGAAAGGATTAAGTGAATAGTTGCATGGGGAGGAAGGCATGTCCTTCCTTCTCGCCCAGCGGACATGAAAGGGGGACGGCGATGCTTATTGACCAATTATTCAACGGGCTGAGCGTCGGTTCGATTTTGCTTTTGATCGCCATTGGGTTGGCGATCACCTTTGGATTGATGGGCGTCATCAATATGGCGCACGGTGAACTGATGATGGTCGGCGCGTACACAACCTACGTCATTCAACAAATCTTTGCCCATCATGCGCCGCAATCAGCGGGGATGTACTTTGTCATTGCCATTCCGTCGTCGTTTCTCATCGCTGCCTTGTTTGGGTGGGGGTTGGAAAAAAGCTTGATCCGCCATTTGTACCACCGCCCGCTGGACAGTTTGTTGGCGACATGGGGGATCAGTTTGATTTTGCAACAGACGGCCCGTCTCATCTTTGGGGCGCCCAACGTGGCGGTTGTGCCGCCAAGCTGGCTTGATGGTGGAATCCGCTTGTTTGGGGCGGTGTTTCCGTATAAACGGTTGTTTATTCTCTGTCTTGTATTGGCGATCGTGTTCTTTCTTTATATGTATTTAACGAAAACACGAGCTGGCCGACGCATTCAGGCTGTCACCATGAACCGGCCGATGGCGGCCTGCCTCGGCATTGCCACGCAGAAAGTTGATGCATACTCGTTTGCGATCGGTTCAGGATTGGCGGGGGTGGCGGGATGCGCGTTGACCTTGCTTGGGCCGATCGGGCCGACGATCGGCACATACTATATTGTCGATGCGTTTATGGTCGTCATTTTAGGAGGAGTGGGAAAACTGGCTGGGACGCTGCTAGGAGCGTTTGGCCTCGGCTTAATCTCCACCTTTGTCGAATATTCCACAAGCGCCACCATCGCCAAAGTCATTGTGTTCGTTCTCATTATTGCGTTCTTGCAATGGAAACCGTCCGGTCTTCTTAGCTTGAGGACGCGGTCGCTCGATTGAGGGGAGGAAGCATCGTGAACAAACGTTGGGGATACTGGCTGTTTTTCGTTGCTTTGTTTTTGGCGCCATTTTATTTAACGGAGTTTCGCCTGTCTTTGCTTGGCAAATTTCTTTGCTTTGCCATCGTGGCGGTCGGCATTTCTCTCATTTGGGGATATACCGGCATTTTGAGCCTCGGCCATGGGGTGTATTTTGGATTGGGTGCTTATTGCATGGCGATGTATTTGAAGCTCGAAGCTTCGCGAGGGCATTTGCCTGATTTTATGGAATGGAGCGGCGTGCGCGAACTGCCGTGGTTTTGGAAGCCGTTTGCGCATCCTATGGTGGCCATCGCCGCCGCGATCGCTCTTCCTACGTTGCTCGCTGCGCTATTAAGCTATTTAACGTTTAAAAATCGGATTAAAGGTGTCTATTTTTCTCTCCTTTCCCAGGCGGTTGTTGTCGTGTTTGTTACGTTGTTTATCGGCAAACAAGAATGGACAGGAGGAACGAACGGCTTGACCAATTTTTCGACCGTGTTCGGCTTTTCGTTGTCATCGCCGCTCACGCAAATTGTGTTGTATTGGCTGACAACGGCCTGTCTCGCTCTTATTTTCGTCGCGGCGCGCCGCTTGACGTCCGGACGGTTGGGGAAGGTGCTTATCGCGATTCGCGACGCGGAAAACCGGGTTCGTTTTTTAGGGTTTAATCCGACCGTCTATAAAGTGTTTGTGTATAGTTTGTCAGCCGCCTTTGCCGGGGTGGCTGGGGCGTTGTTTGTCCTGCAAGTCGGGCTCATTTCCCCGGAGATGATGGGGATTATTCCTTCGATTGAAATGGTGTTATGGGCCGCTGTCGGCGGACGCCAATCGCTCATGGGCGCGATCATTGGTGCGATTGTCATGAACACGGCGAAAAGCTTTTTAAGCGAAAATTATCCGGATCTATGGCTGCTTTTGTTAGGCGCGCTGTTTGTCGTTGTCGTGTTATTGGTTCCGAAAGGATTGGCGGGCATTTATGAATCGCTCGTTGCCGTTCGCATCAAAGCAAAAAGGGGGCATGAACGTGAAGCCCGTGTTGATGTGTCGTGACGTCGTCGTTGACTTCGATGGATTTCGTGCTTTGCAAGGTGTTGATCTCGCGGTTTACCCTCATGAAGTGCGGTTTTTGATCGGCCCGAACGGAGCGGGAAAAACGACGCTGCTCGATGTCATTTGCGGGCGGACGAGAGCGACGGACGGGCGGGTGCTGTTTTTCTCCCATGACATCACGCAACGGCCGGAATACGAGATCGTGCAAATAGGCATCGCCCGGAAGTTTCAAAGCCCTTCCATTTTTCCGTTTTTGACGGTATGGGAAAATATGGAGTTAGCCATGCGACAAGATCGGCGTCTGCGTTCCGTTTTGCGGGCGAAGTTGACCGGAGAAGAGAAAGAGATGATGGCAGCACAACTAGAGAGAATTGGATTGCTTGATGAACGTCATCGCTTAGCGGGCACCCTGTCTCATGGCCAAAAGCAGTGGTTGGAAATTGGCATGCAGCTCATTCAGCACCCGCAACTTCTCTTATTGGATGAGCCGATTGCCGGCATGAGCGCGGCGGAACGGGAGCGCACGGGGGAATGGTTGCACGAAATCGCCAAACATTGTGCGGTGATCATTGTGGAGCATGATATGGACTTTGTCCGCCGCTATTCCAAACAAGTGACAGTCATGCATGAAGGAAAAGTATTGTGCGAAGGATCGATGGATGAAGTGCAGCAAAACGAACAAGTGATCGATGTGTACCTTGGAAGGGGGAAAAACGCGTGCTGCGCCTCCGGGATGTAACGGCTGGCTATGACGGAAGTGTGGTGCTCGATCATGTTGACATGGATGTTCCTCTTGGTCGGGTGACGGCGGTGTTGGGCAGAAACGGGGTCGGAAAAACGACGTTGATGAAAACGATCATCGGGTTGATTCGCCCGATGTCAGGCGTCATCGAATGGGAGGGGGAAGATATCACGCGATGGCCGCCGGAGCGGCGGGCGCGAGCGGGGATCGGCTATGTGCCGCAAGGGAGGGAAATTTTTTCGGCGTTGACGGTGGAGGAAAATATTCTTCTCGGGCTGGAAGCGCAGGCCGAAAAAGTCCGTCCCCAGCCGACCCTTGATGAAATGTACGCGCTGTTCCCGATTTTAAAAGAGATGCGCCAGCGAAAAGGAGGAGATTTAAGCGGCGGACAGCAGCAACAGCTGGCCATTGCCCGCGCGTTGGCCGGCCGGCCGAAACTGCTCTTGCTTGATGAACCGATGGAAGGCATTCAGCCCTCGATCGTTGCGTTGATTCATGATGCGATTATGAAAATTGCCAAAGAAAAGCAGGTTGGCATCATATTGGTCGAACATAACGTGGAGCTGGCGTTTTCTTGTGCCGATCGTTTCTATATTTTGGATCGCGGCGCTGTCGTGGCGAAAGGGGATGTCGATGGGGCTGATTTGACTTATATTCAATCGTTTCTTGCTGTTTAAGCAGCAGACAGCGGTGTTAGCGAATGAGAGATTTTTTGAACCTGCGAGTATAGGCGGGAGCATTCAAGAGGGGGGAAGAGATGAGTGAAACTGACTCCGCGTGAACAGGAAAAGCTGCTGATCGTCGTTGCCGCTGATTTGGCGCGCCGCCGGAAAGAGCGGGGCTTGAAGCTAAATTATCCGGAAGCGGTGGCGCTCATTACGTATGAACTGATGGAAGGAGCCCGCGACGGGCGGACGGTGGCGGAGTTGATGCAATACGGCGCAACGATTTTGACGCGCGATGATGTGATGGAAGGCGTCGCTGACATGATCGACGAGATTCAAGTCGAGGCGACGTTTCCGGACGGCACGAAACTCGTCACGGTCCACCAGCCGATCCGGTCGTAATAGCGCCGGCCGATTCCGATAAAGGTGGATTAAAGGAGTGGTCCTATGATTCCAGGAGAATACCGATTGCGCGACGAACCGATTGTGTGCAACCGGCAAAAGCCGGTTACGAAGCTGACGGTCATAAACCGCGGCGACCGCCCGGTGCAGGTCGGTTCCCATTTTCACTTTTTTGAAGTCAATTCGTTTCTCGAATTTGACCGACAGGCCGCATACGGAAAACATTTGAACATCCCAGCCGGGACAGCGGTCCGTTTTGAACCCGGGGATGCGAAGCAAGTGGAGCTTGTCCCGTTCTCCGGCAAGCGCCGGGTGTACGGATTAAACAATATGGTCAACGGTCCGCTTGATGACAACGGGAAGGAGGGAGCAAGAGAATGAGTTTTTCCATGTCAAGACGGCAATACGCGGATATGTTTGGACCGACGACTGGGGACTGCATCCGGTTGGCGGACACAGACTTATGGATTGAAATTGAGCATGACTATACCGTTTACGGCGATGAAGTGAAATTCGGCGGCGGGAAGGTGATTCGCGACGGGATGGGGCAGCATCCGCTCGCTGTCCGCGACGAAGCGGTCGATTTAGTGTTGACGAACGCCGTCATCGTTGATTACACCGGCATTTACAAAGCCGATATCGGGGTCAAAGATGGAAACATCGCCGCCATCGGCAAGGCGGGGAATCCGCTGTTAATGGACGGCGTCAATATTGTCATCGGCGCCTCAACGGAAGTGATCGCGGCCGAAGGGAAAATCGTGACCGCTGGAGGAGTGGATGCCCATATCCATTTCATTTGCCCGCAGCAAATCGAAACCGCCCTATCATCCGGCATTACGACGATGATTGGCGGCGGGACCGGGCCGGCGACCGGAACGAATGCCACGACGTGCACGCCGGGAGAGTGGAACATTTACCGGATGCTTGAAGCCGCCGAAGCGTTCCCGATGAATCTTGGGTTTTTAGGAAAAGGCAACGCATCGGCGAAAGAGCCGATCGCGGAGCAAGTCCGCGCCGGAGCGATTGGACTCAAACTTCATGAAGACTGGGGAACGACGGCGGCGGCGATTGATGCGTGCTTGCGAGTGGCGGATGAGTACGATGTGCAAGTCGCCATTCATACCGATACATTGAATGAAGGCGGGTTTGTCGAGCATACACTGAAGGCCATTAACGGGCGCGTCATTCATACATACCATACGGAAGGAGCCGGAGGGGGGCATGCGCCCGATATTATGAAAGTCGCCAGCTTCCCGAACATTTTGCCTTCTTCCACGAATCCGACGCGGCCGTATACGAAAAACACGCTTGATGAGCATTTAGATATGTTAATGGTGTGCCATCATTTAGATCCGTCCGTTCCGGAAGACATTGCCTTTGCCGATTCGCGCATCCGCAAAGAAACGATCGCGGCAGAAGACATTTTGCACGACATCGGCGCCTTCAGCATGATCAGTTCCGACTCGCAAGCGATGGGACGGGTCGGTGAAGTCATTTTGCGCACGTGGCAAACGGCCGACAAAATGAAAAAACAGTTTGGCCGCTTGCCGGAGGAAACGGGGCGGGGCGATAATGTTCGCGTCAAACGGTACGTAGCCAAATATACGATCAACCCGGCTATCACTCATGGCATCGCGGAGTATGTCGGGTCAGTCGAAGTCGGAAAATTCGCAGATTTGGTCGTTTGGCATCCCGCTTTTTTCGGGGTCAAGCCTGAGCTCGTCATCAAAGGCGGGATGATCGCCTACAGCGTGATGGGCGACCCGAACGCCAGCATTCCGACGCCGCAGCCCGCTCTGTACCGCCCGATGTTCGCCAACTATGGCGCCGCCGTCGCGAAAACGTCCATTACGTTTTTGTCCAAAGCGGCGTTCGAACGCGGCGTCCCTGACAAACTGCGATTGCACAAAATCGTCAAACCGGTTGGAAACATTCGTTCGTTAACGAAACACGATATGGTGTTCAACAACGCCATGCCTCAAATCGATGTCGATCCGCAAACGTATGAAGTGAAGGTCGATGGGCGGCTCATCACGTGCGAACCGGCTGAAGTTGTGGCCATGGCGCAACGATATTTTCTGTTTTGAGGTGATGATGATGATTGTAGAAACGGTTATCGGCAACATTCGAGCTCTTTCTTCTCTCCCCCCGCACATCGAACGGGTGTACATGCCAAGCGATGATTTAGTAAAACGAATTCAGCGGGTGGTGACCGACCATGGGAGGGAGATTGGCATTCGCTTGAAAGAAGCGAAAGAATTGGTAGACGGAGATGTGTTATGGATGGATGAGCATAATGCCATTGTCGTATCCGTTCTTCCCGATGATTTGCTTGTCATCCAGCCTGTTTCCATGAAACAAATGGGGGAGATTGCTCATCAGCTCGGCAACCGCCACTTGCCCGCCCAATTCGAGGAAGGGGAAATGCTCGTCCAATACGACTATTTAGTCGAAGAGCTGCTCCAGCAACTCGGCATCCCGTACAAGAGGGAAAAACGGAAAGTAAAACAAGCGTTCCGCCATATCGGGCATCGCCATGACTGACCAACAGTTGTTGTGGCTGCTGCAGCTCTCCGATTCGAATTTTCCGTCTGGAGCATTTTCCCATTCCTTTGGGTTTGAAACATACATGTACAATGAACAAATTTGCGATGCCAAAACGTTTGGCGATGTGCTTGTCGCTTATATTCAGACCCAGCTGACGTATACGGATGGATTGGCGTGCCGGATCGCCTATGAGCAGTTGGAAGTCGACCGTATGGAAGGACTGCGGCGGCTGAACGACACGCTGTTTGCTCTCTGCTTGGCGAAGGAAACGCGAGAAGGAACGAGAATGATTGGGGGGCGCTTATGGAAACTGTGCCGCGACATTTACGGAGTCGATGAATTGGATGAGATCGTGCAAACGACGCGGTCCATTCATCCGGCCATTGTGTTTGCGGCGGTTGGCCGCAAAATCGGAGCAGCCAAACAAACGACGGTGCTGACGTATTTGTTTGCTTCCGTACAAACGATGGTGCAAAACGCGGTTCGCGGCATTCCCCTCGGCCAGACGGACGGGCAAAAGCTGCTCGTCATGGCGCAGCCATATTTGATTCATGCCGCGAGCATCATCGAGACACTCGACGAAGAGGAGCTCGGGGCGGCAGCCGTCGGCTTGGAAATCGCGCAAATGCAGCATGAACGTCTTCCTGTTCGATTGTTTATGTCGTAAATCTTGTTTGACGTGGAACGAAAGAAGGACAGAGAAGGGAGAATCCAGAATGGAACCGGTACGAATCGGCATCGGCGGCCCGGTCGGCGCCGGCAAAACGATGCTTGTCGAGAAGCTGACGCGGGCGATGCATCGCCGCTTTAGCATCGCGGTCATTACGAATGATATTTATACAAAAGAAGATGCCCAATTTTTAATCAAACATAGCGTCTTGCCGGAAGATCGGATTATCGGCGTCGAAACGGGCGGGTGCCCGCATACGGCCATTCGCGAAGACGCATCAATGAATTTTGCGGCCATTGATGAACTGAAACGGCGCCATCCAGATGTGGAACTCATTTTGATCGAGAGCGGCGGCGATAACTTGGCGGCGACCTTCAGCCCGGAGTTGGTCGATTTCTCCATTTATGTCATCGACGTCGCCCAAGGGGAGAAAATTCCGCGCAAAGGCGGACAGGGGATGATTAAGTCGGATTTGCTCGTGATCAACAAAATCGATCTTGCCCCTTACGTCGGCGCCAGTCTGGAAGTGATGGAACGGGACGCCAAAGCAGCGCGAGGGGCGAAGCCGGTCATTTTTACAAATTTAAAAGAAGAGATTGGTCTTTTTGACGTTGTGGATTGGATCGAAAAACAGGTGCTGCTGGCAGGGCTGGAAGAATGAGCTGGACGGGGCGTTTGCGATGTACAGCGGTCGTGAAAAACGGCCGCACCGTCATTTTGGACAACTATAGTGAAGGGGCGCTGAAACTGATGCGTCCTGTTTACCTCGACCCGGCTCATCCGACGTTATATCTTGTCCACGTGGGCGGCGGGTATGTCGATGGGGATTCATATGATATGGAAATCTTCCTCGAGCCCAGCGCCCGGTTGATGGTGACGACCCAGTCGGCGGCGAAAATCTACAAAACTCCTTCAACGCCTGTAAGGCAGTATACACGATTGTCACTTGGGGAGCAAAGCGTACTTGAATATTTCCCCGACCCGACGATCGCCTATGAGCATGCGCGCTTTTATCAAGAAACGACGGTGTACATCACGCCAAGCTCCACGTTTGTTTATGGCGAAATCATCACGCCTGGATGGTCGGAAAGCGGCGAGCTGTTCCGCTATGATTGGATTCGCTCGAAACTGAAGGTGTATCAAGACGAGGCGCTCGTTCTGTTTGATCATCTGTACTTGGACTCGCGGCAGCACTTAACGAGCATGCTGCAGCTCGGCGGCTATACGCATGTCGGATCATTCGTGGCTCTTTCTCCGTTCATCACAAAGGAAGTGTTAGAACAGTTCAACCAATTCATGGAAGAGATGCCGCAAGAGGTTCGCTGCGGTTTTTCAGCGGCGGCCGTTCCAGGCTTTTCTGTACGTATATTGGCGTATGAAACATCGGTCATCGAAGCGATATTCCAACGCGTCCAACAGTTCATTCGCCAACAATGCGGTGAGAAAGCGCCAGTCTGTTGGAGGAAATATTGACAAGGGAAAGGAAGAAGACAATGGGAACGATATGGCCTGTGCTCTTGTTTGGATTGCTGCTTGGAATGAAACATGCGACGGAACCGGATCATGTCATTGCCGTTTCGACCATTGCCAGCCGGACGAAAAAACTGTCCCTTTCATCGCTGGCCGGCATGTTTTGGGGAATTGGCCATACGTTGACGCTGCTCGTTGTTGGGATGGCGATGATCGCCTTTGAGCGGCAAATTCCTGAACAGATTGCTTCTTACCTTGAAATGGCCGTCGGCATCATGATCGTTATTCTAGGAATTGCTAGTTTCCGTTCGACAATGAGGCTGGATCATCATCGCCATGGCGAGATTCATCATTTACATGTGAAATCGACATTGATCGGCATCGTCCATGGTTTGGCCGGCAGCGCCGGAATGGTGTTGTTGACGATGACGACGGTCAAAGGAACTTGGATGGCGCTTGCTTTTATTTTGATTTTTGGCCTAGGAACGGTCATCGGCATGATGCTGTTCACGACGTTTCTCGGGATTCCGTTTGTTTGGATGAAAGCGAAACAGCAAGTCATGAATCAATGGATCGTGAAAACCGTCTCCCTCATCAGCATCGCCTATGGGATCTATTACATGTATCATATCGCCGCCGAAATTTGACGCTCCTCGCGGCTGGCGTCATAGGTGGAGGAGTGTTCAAAACATCGAAAGAAGCACCGGTCTTGGGAGAAGGCCGGTGCTTCTTTTTCGATGCGGCGTCATCATCACCTCGTGTCACGCCAGTGGTTTTACAAGCAACAACTCATCTCGAATAGGAATGCCGTCAGAACTTGTTTTCGGAATGCTTGGCTTGATTTGTCGCGCCTTGTCGACAGCGTTGGGAAAGACGTTCACAATTTGATAGCCGCGCTTTTGATAGAAACGAAGGGCATGCAAGTTGTCGTTGGTAGTGATCAGTTGAACAGCCGTGCACCTTTGTTGTCTCGCCCATGCCTCTGCCTCATGCAAAAGGGCGCTGCCGATGCCGCGGTTTTCCATTATGCTGTCTAGCGAGATGATCTCGCATTCGCTGCCACGGATGATGAATGTAATCAGTCCGATGATCCGCTGACCGTTCTCAACAGCCGCAAATCCATCCAGCTCGCTGCAGGTATAGATGCCGGTTGAAACAACCATTTGCGGACTTCCCCAATGGTCGTTGAAAAATTGGTTGACGATGGCGCGGTCCAACTGTTTGGTTGGAACGATGTTCAAGGCGCTCCTTCTCCTTTGTGCAGATGATGATTTTTGATCACCCCAATGCATAAGACGTTCACTTCCGTGCGTGAGTTTGACACTCCGCACGCCTAAAGGCGTGGGATTCTTGGGTCGTTTGCGTCCTCATCCATTTCTGGTTCGGACAACGCCCAAATTCAGGGGTGTGTCATCACCCCGTCCCATCGGGTTAGGATGTACCCCAATGGGCGGCGCACCTGTGACCAGTGCGCTAGGTTAGACGGGGCTCGCTTTCATCCCACCCCTCAAGGAGTGGGCTTTTTCGCTCGCTGATCTGTAACAGGGGATGTCCACATCCGTCCTCCTCTTGTGTCAAAGGGCAGAGTCTTTTTGCATCATGGCTCGTTGAAACGATTGAAAAACAGCGAAGGAAATGAATGTTAGCACAATCCCTGACATATATGGCAAACTGGACTTTAAGGTGAACAACCAGCCGGCGATCGCCGGACCGCCGATGCGGCCGAGCGAATCGAACGAGGATAAGACGCCTGTTGCGCTTCCTTGGCCGTCCGCCGTATATTTCGTCAACAACGCGGAGACGCACGGGCGGATGATGCCGTTTCCAATGCCGAAAATCGTTAAATAGAGCGCGGCTGTCCAAAAGCTGTGAACGAATAAAATGAGAAAAAAGCCAACTGCTGACAAGAACAGCCCGACACGAATGACAGCTCCTTCCCCGAATGAGCGGATCAGTTTTCCAAGCAACCCTCCTTGGACGATGGCCCCTGCAAGCCCCATGATCATAAAGATGTAGCCAAGTTCCGTCGACGAAAGCCCCGCTCGTTCAGCGGCAAAATAGGCGAACGTCGCTTCAAGTCCGGCGAGGGAAAACGTTGTGATCAGCTGCAGTAAGTATAGGCGCGCTACAGGCCCTTGGAGGGCGGCCGCAAGCGATGGCCGCTTTGTTCGTATATTCATTCGTTTTTCTCTCGGAAGCGACTCATGCAAGAAAACGAAAACGAATAGAGCGGTCAAGAGCGCCAAGCTGCCTGCCATCCAAAACGGAGCGGTCAAGCTCGTTTTGGAAAATATGCCGCCGATCCCCGGTCCGAAAATGAATCCAAGCCCAACGGCCGCTCCGATCATCCCCATTCCTTTGCCCCGGTCTTCTTCGGTTGTCACATCTGCGACGTACGCCATAGCGGCCGGCATCGTGGCCGCCGATAGACATCCGCCGATGATGCGAGCGGCAAACAACATCCAAAGTTTTGTCGCGACGGCGAGCAAGAAAAACGAAAGGGCCAAACCGAAAATGCCGACAAGCAGCATCGGCTTTCGTCCATAGCGGTCCGATAAATTCCCCCACATCGGCGCAAATAAAAATTGCATGAGCGAATACACGGCCATTAGCCAACCGAGTTGTGTTGGAGTCGCGCCGATTTTTTCCGCGTAAAACGGAAGGACGGGAATGATGATGCCAAACCCGGCCATGACCAAAAACATCACGAGAAACAAAAGCGATAAATCACGGCGATTGCCCATGATCATCATCTCCACGATATGGTTTGCCTCTTTCATCATAATGGAAAGACAGGCATTTTTCAAAGCGGATCATGCCTCGCTTGGCCATTCCGACAAGGCTGGGATCACTCCCGAATGTCATCCACAAACCATTTCCATTCATCCCCATTGACAATGGAAGCGGTTTTCGCGAGACTGAAGGTAAACGGCAAACGGTTCGGCAAACAATGAAGTGGACTTTGGACCGGCATCCGCCAAGGGTGCGAAACGACAAACACGCATGGGAGAGAATGGTGCATGATGACCAAAAACGAAATCCAAAAGTGGGTAAAGGAATTCCCGCTGCTTGAAATGATCATGGCGGCCGAAGAGGTGTTTTGGCGCAATCCAAAATATCACGCGTTTGCGCAAGCTATTCAAACGATTCCTTTACGCGAACGCGATGTCAAGGAGGCGGAAGAACGATTGCGCCGCTTTGCCCCCTACATCGCGAAAGTTTTTCCCGAGACGCGGCCGGCCTATGGCATCATCGAATCCCCTTTAGTCCGGATTCCGAACATGCAACGGCGTTTGGAAAAGATGTTTCAGACCAACATCGAGGGGGAGCTGTTGCTAAAATGCGACAGCCATCTCCCGATTTCCGGGTCGATCAAGGCGCGTGGGGGCATTTACGAAGTGTTGAAACACGCGGAAGATCTTGCGCTCGCAAACGGTATGATCGCCATAGGAGAGGACTATGCGGTCATGGCCAGCGAAGAATTCCGGCAGTTCTTTTCCCGCTATTCGCTTGTCGTCGGTTCGACAGGAAATTTAGGCTTGAGCATCGGCATCATCGGGGCGCAGCTTGGGTTCCGCGTCACCGTTCATATGTCAGCCGATGCGAAACAATGGAAAAAAGACTTATTGCGAAGCAAAGGGGTCACCGTCATCGAACATCTCACTGATTACAACAAAGTGGTGGAAGAGGCGCGAAGACAGTCCGCCGAGGATCCAACGTCGTATTTTATCGATGATGAGAACTCGATCCATCTGTTTTTAGGCTATGCGGTGGCGGCGTTTCGGCTGAAAAAGCAATTAGAGGACATGAACATCACGGTTGATGAAACCCATCCGCTCTTTGTGTATCTTCCTTGCGGCGTCGGCGGCGGTCCGGGCGGGGTGACGTTTGGGCTGAAGCTCGTGTACGGCGATCATGTGCATTGCTTTTTCGCTGAGCCGACGCATTCGCCTTGCATGCTGCTCGGCCTGATGACAGGAGAGCACGACCGCGTGTCGGTGCAAGATTTTGGCCTCGACAATAAGACCGAAGCGGACGGGCTGGCGGTGGGGCGGCCGTCGCGGCTGGTGGGGAACATGCTTGAGAACGTCATCAGCGGCGTCTATACGGTGGACGATGCGACGCTTTACCGCTTGCTCGCGGCGATGGTTGAAACGGAGGAAATCTATTTAGAGCCGTCCGCCTTGGCAGGGGTGGCGGGACCTGTTCGGCTGTTTCGCGATTCGGCGGGGCAAACGTATGTAGAGGAAAACGATTTGAAAGAAAAAATGAAAAACGCCGTCCATATTGGCTGGGCTACCGGCGGAAGCATGGTGCCAAAGGATGTGATGGAGGCCTATTATCGGGAAGGCGTGCGCATCGAAACGATGACAGGGAACGGTTTTTCTGAAGGACGATAAGATCATTCCATGGAGTTTTGAAACGAATGCATGAAATGTTGGAGGCGTTCGATGAAAACCGAAAAAGAAAAGATGGTAGCGGGACACTTGTACAATCCCGCTGATCCGGAGCTCGTCAAGGAGCGGGAGCGGGCGCGGCGGCTCGTTCGCTTGTATAACGAAACATTGGAGACGGAGTATGAAAAGCGAACCGCTCTGCTCAAAGAACTGTTCGGTTCGACTGGAGAACGGCTGTTTATCGAGCCGAACTTCCGCTGCGACTACGGCTACAACATTCATGTCGGCGAAAACTTTTTTATGAACTTTGATGGCGTGATTTTGGATGTATGTGAAGTGCGAATCGGCGACCATTGTTTTATTGGTCCTGGTGTGCACATTTATACGGCGACTCACCCGCTCGATCCGCACGAACGAAATTCCGGGTTGGAGTACGGAAAGCCGGTTGTGATCGGCCATAACGTCTGGATCGGCGGGCGGGCCGTCATCAACCCGGGCGTCACGATCGGCGACAACGCTGTCATCGCCTCAGGGGCGGTTGTGACAAAAGATGTCCCCGCCAACGCGGTCGTTGGCGGAAACCCGGCGAAAGTGATCAAATGGCTCAAATAGCCCAAGGCCGCGCCCCGCGCAAAGCATGTGCGGGGCGTTTGGTTGCATCATCCTTCTTTGTTACGCCCACTGCACTGCCACCGCCCGAACAGGCGAACCGTCGCAGCTAGGCAAGGAAAGAGGGAGGGCAATAATATACGGGTCATCAAAATCGATTCGCTCGAAGTTCACGAAATTTTCTCCGATCACCCCGTTGGCGCCAAGAATAAGTTCGTGGGCGCGGAACGAGGAGCCGTCCGGCGGGTCGATGTTGAGCGCGTCGATGAAAAACGTCCGCACGCCTCGCTCCAGCATCGCTTCAATCACCTCCGGCGCAACGTACGGATGGGAAAAATACCGCTTTGTTCCGGCGTATTGCGACCAGCCGGTATGAAACAACACAATGGTTCCCGGCGACAGCTTCGGGATATACGGAGCGGCATCGGCCATCGTCACCGCTTCGCCTTCCGCTTTTCCGGTGGCATTGATCACGGCGCCGCGGCCAAGAAAATACGTGAGCGGCACGTCATCGAGCCGCCAACCGTGTTCGTAAAAGTGAAACGGCGCATCCACATGCGTGCCGCTGTGCGACCCAAGCACCAAGCGGCTGACGTGATAGCCGTCTTGGGCGAACGCCGCTGCCGGTTCGATTTTAGGCTTCGGATCCCCCGGGTACACCGGAGTTTGGGCCGTGATCGGCATGGTGAGGTCGATGATTTTTTTGATGATCATTTCCCGGCATCCTTTCAAGAAAATATTGGCTGCATCCATCATATAACGAAAACATATGGGAAAGAAAGATAGAGAATTGGTTGATGTCGGGCGGAAGAAAAAATAATTGCCCTGTGTTGCAACATTGGGGGCTCATCCGGTGAACAGTAGAACCGGTATGGTGAACCTATTCACTGTTTTTGTCGGCCAATGGCATACTTAGTTGTGCTGTCTACAAGCCATTGTTCCTGACCAGGTGTAGCATCTTCTTGTTTGAACATTGTCACAAGCGAGGAAATACATCACCATCAGCAAGCATTTTGCGGTAAAGTGAGCCTTACAGCCTTTAGAATGAGGCTGCCGTTTGCGCTTGCCATGATGGCACAAAAAATGCTTAAAGATGTAACAGCAGGCTCAATCATCATCTATTGAAATAAGAGGAAAAAGAAGGATTTTTGGGCATGATGGCGAATGAAACAAATAAGCAGGGCGTGTGGGATATATAACAAAGGGGGATGCGTTGGCTAAAGCTGCATGCCCAAAATAAGGAAAGGGTGAAATAGATGGAAACAGCGGTACAGAAACAGAAATTATACATCAACGGCGAATGGCGGGAAGCCAAGTCGTACACGGAGCTGAAATCGCCATACTCACGCGAGACGATTGCCGAAATTCCGACAGCGACAGAAGAAGAAGTCGATGAAGCCATTGCCGCGGCATACGCCGCGCGGCAAACGATGGCGGCTATGCCGGCGCATGAACGAGCCGCCATTTTAGAGCGGGTCGTCGAGCAGCTGAAAGCGCGGCAGGAAGAAGCGGCAAGGTTGATCGCACTGGAAGCAGCCAAACCGATCACCACGGCGAAAGGGGAAGTCGCCCGCACGATCCAAACGTACAAATTCGCCGCCGAAGAAGCCAAACGCATTCATGGGGAAACACTGCCGCTCGACGCGGCGCCGGGCGGGGAAAATCGCATCGCCTTGACGGTCCGCGAGCCGATCGGCGTCATCGGGGCGATTACGCCGTTTAACTTCCCGATGAACTTGGTCGCCCATAAACTTGGCCCGGCCATCGCCTCGGGCAACACAGTTGTGTTGAAGCCAGCCAGCCAAACGCCGCTGTCCGCCTATTTTATCGCCGAATTGTTCGAAAAAGCCGGTTTGCCGAAAGGGGCGCTCAACGTCGTCACCGGAAGCGGCCGCACGGTCGGCGACAAAATCGTCACCGACCCGCGCATCAGCATGATCACCTTCACCGGCAGCCCGGAAGTCGGCATCGCGATCCGCAATAAAGCAGGCTTAAAGCGGGTGACGCTCGAGCTCGGCTCCAACTCGGCCGTGATCGTCGACGAGCAGGTCGATATTGACCGCATCATCCCGCGCTGCGTATTTGGCGCGTTCACGTTCCAAGGACAAGTATGTATTTCGCTCCAGCGCGTCTATGTCCATGAAAAGCGCTATGACGAGTTCGTCGAAAAATTTGTCGCCGCCGCGAAACAGTTGAAAACAGGCGACCCGTTGGATCCAACCACCGATGTATCCGCCTTGATTACGCCAAACGATGTCGACCGGGCGCTCTCTTGGATCGAAGAGGCAAAACAAGGCGGCGCCAACGTCGTCCTCGGCGGCGAGCGCGACGGCAATATCTTGCTTCCGACGGTCATTGTGGACGCCGAACCGACGATGAAAGTGTCTTGCCAAGAAGTGTTCGCCCCGATCGTCTTGATCAACCGCGTCCGTTCGATCGATGAAGCCATTGAACTTGTCAATGACTCGCGCTACGGCTTGCAGGCGGGCATCTACACCGACAACGTCCATACCGCGTGGAAAGCGGCGAAACAACTGCACGTTGGCGGCGTGTTGATTAACGACATCCCAACGTTCCGCGTTGACCATATGCCGTACGGCGGCGTGAAAGAAAGCGGGTTTGGCCGCGAAGGGATTCGCTATGCGATCGAGGAAATGACGGAGTTGAAATTGATTATTTTTAACCAGAATTAAGCGGGATGAGAAGAGATTGGAGTAAAGTTTGTTCCTAAAATTCTAGAAGAATAGTTGCGCAGCCTTGGAGAGAGTGGCACTCCAAGGCTGTATGTTTAAGCGTGCTTTTCCAAAATATATCCCCAACGGTTCGAGGCGAGAACAGACAGGTGGTATTTATGCTCGAGCTGTTTGCTGAACCATGCTTTTTTCACGAGAAGCAGGCTTCGGCTTGTATGCAAGAACGTTTTCAGCCCTCCGTGCCGAGGTTTGAGGTCATTCGCAAGCTCTGCTGTCAAGACCGCATTTTGCGGCCAGCGACCCTTCTCGTGCAACGGATGGTACATAAACAGTTCGTATCCATGAACAGGCATTTGGGCGGTCTGCTGAAGCAATGCCAGTTCGAAATTTGGCTTGGGATGATGGATATAATGTTGAATATTCGTTTCGTAAAACGATGCGACGAACAACAGTCCAGTCAGCAACACTCCCCGCGCTCCCCACGTTCCTTTTCTCCATAATTGACTTGCGCAAATGCCAATCAACATGCAAAGCGGCGGATAGACAGGGAGGATGTACCATCTGATTTTCGTCTTAGCTATGGTAAACATGAGAAGCGGGACGCAAATCCAAAGCAAAATCCCGATCACATCTTCTTTCAATCGATGGTCTGTTCCTTCAAACGCTAAAAGACGAACGCCTTGCATGTAACTGATGACCATGATTCCGACCAAGAGCGCCAGCCACCAAAAGAAAAAATGAACAAGAATGATGCCGTAGTAGGTTTCATCGCCGATATGACCTTCAATGGGCCGAGTGGAGCGCAACAACAAGTCATATCCGATCATTTGTTTAAAAAAACTGAATCCATCATAGTGATAGCGGGCAAAAGCCCAAGCGAGCACAGGAACAACGAAGGTGAGCGCTGCCCTCCACCATGCGCGCCAGCGTCCTGACTCCCACTGCCTAGTGATGAGAAAATATAAGACCATGATCAACAGAATGTTCCCCGCATGCCAACTTTTCGTTAAAAAAGCAAGTGAACAGGCAAGGCCCGCTGCATACAACCATCGCGTCTGCCGTCTGGCGGCCAGCAAAGAAAGGATGGATAACGTAAAGAAGAATACAAAGAGCGAATCCGCATCTCCTGTGCGAGCGCAATGGTTGAGAAGATATTGGGTGCTAGTAGACAAGGCAAGCAATGAGACGATCGCGGCCATGCTTCCAAACCGTTTTTTCACAAATAGCGCAATGGCAACGGCCGTGAGCGTAGCGCAAATGCCAGACATCAGCCGCAAACCAAGCGCGTTCATCCCAACGAGTTTATAGCCAATCATGATCGCCCAGTAGCTAACAGGAGGCTTTAAATTCCAGTAATCAGGATGCCCAAGGTATGTGTTGACGATCAAGTTTCCATGCCTCAGCATTTCGTATGCATTGACGCCATGACGCGCTTCGTCCCAGCTTGAAATCGGGAATGTTCCTAGATGATAAAAGACGTTGTAGACCATCATCGAGAAGATCAAAGCCGCCGCTGCATAAAACGAGATGTTTCGTACACTTGGATTTCTCATGCGATCCACTCCTTTATCGGCACGCTGTGCTTCGAAAAAAAGCAACACCGACATAGAAGCTATTACAAGTAGATGAAGATGTCAAGCATGGATGTGTTGGAGAACATGATATTTTTGCCGCCAACAAGGAAAAAACAATCTTCATGGCGAATGAAAAGAAATGAATCATCATTCAGAGGAGGAGAGCCATGGAAACGGTTGTGCTGACATTTGACCAAAACAAAGCGATATTGGAACTGAACCGCCCGCAGGCGTTAAATGCTATGGATGTGCAAATGCTAACGGAACTCGTCGACGCGCTGCGGAAAATCAAGGAAAGTGATGCTTCCGTTGTCGTCATCCGCGGCAAAGGGAGAGGATTTTCTGCGGGTGGCGACATTAAGACAATGCTGGCGGTTGATGACCCGAGCCAATTTCAAACCGTGATGAAAACGATTCAGGAGATGATCATGCTCTTGTATACGATGCCGAAAATCACCGTTTCGCTCATCCATGGCCCAGCGGCCGGCCTTGGGTTCAGCTTTGCCTTGGCGAGCGATTACCTCATCGCCACGAAAGAAGCGCGCTTGGCGATGAATTTCATCGGCATCGGCCTCATCCCAGACGGCGGCGGGCATTTCTTCTTGGCCCAGCGGGTCGGCACGGCGAAAGCCAAACAGATCATTTGGGAAGGAAAACCGATGAGCGCGGACGAAGCGCAGCAGCTCGGGCTGATTGACTTCATCGTCGAAGATGAACAACAGGCGGAACAAGCAATCGCTTCCTTGCAAGAAAAACCGCTTCAAGCCATGATCGCCACGAAAATGTTGTACGTCGAACAAACAAAAGAAGATTTGCTTCGCGTGCTCGAACTCGAAACCGACGCCCAACAGCGCATGCGGCAAACCGAAGACCACCGCGAAGGCGTCCGCGCCTTTTTAGAAAAGCGGAAGCCGGTGTTTCGGGGGAGGTAGGGAAGAGATTTTCTGATGCCTATGGTGAACTGATGACATAGAATCAGGTAGGGTATGATCGCTTATCGGAATGGTGTTTAGCAGAATAATCATCCGTTTCATCCAGCCTCTCTCATCAGGGTGTCCTATTCATTCCCTGAAGGGGAGAGTTTTTTTGCGTAAACGATCCAAATGGGTGTCAAATTTATTTGAACTACTAGTTTGAATCATGGTACATTGTAGTATATTACATGTATTGATTCGTACAACTCCATAGAATGAATCGAAATTTGTAAGTATATATCGAAAGACATGATAAAGACAGGGGATGGATAATGAGAATAAGGGCTTTAATTGTAGCGTATGCAGGATTGCTAGCGGTGTTTATCGCGTATGTTTATCATTATCAACATGATGTGTCTCGTATTCAGTCTGTTAATGAGGACACGTCACCGTTCTATGGCAAACCCGACGAAAAATACGTCATGGTCACCTTCCAATCAGGCATGGATTATTGGAAACGCTGTCTCAAAGGATTTGAAGACGCAGCGGAGGCGTTGAACGTTTCCGTAGAATATCGAGGGGCGACTCAATATGACGTCAATGAGCAAGTGACAGTGCTCGAACAAGTGATCGCGAGAAAACCAGCTGGGATTGCGGTTTCTGCCATTAATCCGACTGCGTTGACGAAGACAATCAATAAAGCAGTCGAGGAAGGGATTCCAGTTGTATTATTTGACTCGAACGCTTCGGGAAGCAAGGCGTTTTCATTTCTAGGGACGAATAATTATAGCGCTGGAGTGACGGCGGCTCACGAAATGGCTAAACTGCTGAAGAATGAGGGGAAAGTCGCGATCATTACTTCCCCTCATCAACTCAATCATCAAGAGAGGACGAGAGGATTTGTTGAGACGATCTATCAAAAATATCCGCGAATGCAAGTGGTGGCCGTAAAGAATGGAAAAGGGGACGCTATGGCCTCAAAACAGGCGGCAATGGAGATTTTAAAGGATTATCCGGATGTGCAAGGGATCTTTGCAACAGAAGCGAACGGGGGAGTTGGCATGGCAGAAGCAGTCAAAGAGCTAAATAAGAAAGAGATTAAGCTCATTAGTTTCGATACAGAAAAACAAACGTTAGATTTAGTGAAGGGGGGCGTTATTGCTGCGACGTTGGCGCAAGGAACGTGGAATATGGGATATTGGTCGCTCCAATTTTTATTTCATCTTCATCATCATCTCACATCTCCATCCCGGTCAGGAGATTCACCGTTGCCAACGTATGTTGATACAGGAATTACGGTCGTTACGCGGGAAAATGTGGATCATTTTTATGCCAAATGACTACATAGAGAAATGAGTGATTGAGGTTGCGAATGATGAAGCGTTGGCGGGTTAGCCATTGGCCGATACGATACAAGTTTGTTTCGTTGTTACTCATCTCTATGATTGTGCCTGCACTCTGTTTAGGAAGCTTGGTAGGGTGGACGGTTGATCGAATTATCGAACGACAAGTAAATGAAAATACATTGCAATTGATTAGCCAAGTCAATCAGACATTAGAGTTTTATGCCAATAATATGCAAAACGCAACGTATCTCATTGCCTTTAATCCACAAATGAAAGCGTTTTTGGATCGTAGAGCGCCTCGCAATGATTATGAAATGCGTCAATTTTTGCAAGGAATCACTACGTTGTATCCCGAGATTGCGGGGATTTTAGTTGTTAACGAATATGGCGACTATATAAGTAATGAAATGTACAGCCGTTCTTCCGCGCCATTGACAAAGGAATGGTGGTATCGTGAGGCTGTGAAAAATAAAGGGATTTTTAAAATGCTCGGTCATCCTATCGGACGAAATGTTATTTCTCATGCCCATTATACAAGTGCAGAAGTCGTATCTGCAGTTCGAGCCATTATGGATCCCGAGACACAAAAAGTGAAAGGGGTTGTACTGGTTGATTTAAAGTTGAGAGTGATTGCGGAAGCTACTAAAAATATCCGTCTTGGAAAATGGGGATATTTATTGGTGATGGATGAGCAGGGGAAAAGCATCTATACTCCGAGCCGTTCTACAGTGACAGCTGTCCCATTGCGCTGGATCAAAGGAAATAGCGGTGCATTTTCCAAGAACATCAATGGACAACATGTTCAGTTTATTTACCAGCGCTCTCCATTTACGAATTGGACAACAATCGGGGTGTTCCCCAGCGATGAATCGGCATTAGAAGTGAAAGAGATCCATTTTTATATTGTCAGTTTTATTTTTTTCGTCTGTTTTATTGCAATTGGTGCTTCCTATTACCTGTCGTTTTCATTATCTCGTCCGATCAGCCAGTTGACGGCATTTATGAAAAAAGCGCAAGCAGGCGATTTAACGGTTCGTTATCATGGTGAGCGTACGGATGAAATTGGGATGTTGGGTCGAAGTTTCAACCACATGTTGGATCAAATGCAGCGTTTTATTTCTTTGGCCGAATGGCAGGAGCGGCAGCGATGGGAGGCAGAGTTGCGGGGGTTGCAAGCACAAATTAAACCGCACTTCCTTTACAATACATTAGATACCATTCAATGGATGGCACGCAAAAAAGGGGCTGATGATGTTGCTGAATTGGTCGGCACACTGGCAAAGCTGTTCCGCATCGGATTAAGCAAGGGGAAGGATATGATTCTTTTGGCTGAGGAAGTAGAGCATATTAAAAGTTATTTACGTATCCAGGAAGTTCGCTATAAAGATAAGTTAGACTATACATTTGACATTCCGGAATATCTGCAACAATTTTATGTGTTAAAGTTGCTGTTGCAGCCGATTGTGGAGAACGCGATTTATCATGGCATTAAACAGCGGAAAGGACCAGGACATATTTGGATTCAAGCGCGAGAACATAAAGGAGTAATGTATATTCGTGTAAAAGATGATGGCGTCGGAATGTCCCGGGAGCGGCTGGAAGAGTTGAGGAAAAGTTTAGACATTGATTTTACATCAGGAGACCAGGAAGGCAGAATGCGAAAGGTGAAAGGATATGGAATGATGAACGTACAAGCTCGCTTACAATTAACATTTGGCCCGTCCTACCGGTTGCATATCGATAGTGAGGAAGGAAAAGGAACAACCGTGACGATTGTGCATCCAATCATCACCCATCTTCCTTAGGAGGGATGGATTCATGTGGAAGGTGCTGATTGCAGATGACGAAGCGATCATTCGTGAAGGGATTCGGGAGTCGATCGATTGGAATGAATTTAACATGGAAGTTGTTGCAGAAGCAGAAGATGGGGAAGAGGCGTTGGAATTAGCTTTACGGCATCGAGTGAATGTATTGTTTGTCGATTTAAGCATGCCGATCATGGACGGGCTTACGCTGATGAGACATGTGCGGGAGAAGTTGCCCAACTGCCATATGATTGTAATTACCGGTTATGATGAGTTTTCGTATGCACAGGAGGCGATTCGCCTTCAAGTGGATGATTACTTATTAAAGCCAACTGATCCGCAGCGATTGTACGAAGTAGTCGCAAAAGTGAAGGAGAAGCTCGAACAGGAGCAAAAGGAAAAACGATATATGGAACTGTTAACGAACCAAGTACAAAAGCATGTTCACGTGCTTCGCCAGCAATTAGGGATGGAATGGGTAGCAGGGCGACTGACGGATGAGGATATCATGAGACAACTGTCATTGCTTGGACTTTCACGGTCTTGCCCTGCGCAAGTCGTTGTGATTCAATGGTTTTCATTTAAAAATCAGCCCATTGTGAGCGATCGGGATCGGCAGTTGCTTTTATTTGCCATCGAAAACGCCATCTCTGAATTATTGGAGGATGGTGAAAAAATTGTTTTTCGTGATTCAAACGAGTTCATCGTTGTGATCAGCTGGAAACCGATCAGTGAAGAACAGTGTAGGCAGATGGAAACGGCACTGAAACAACATTTGCACATTAGAGCCAGTGTATATATAGAAACGGTGGAAGGAGGAATGGTCGGGGTGGCGACGGCATATGAAAAATGCAAAGAGCAAATGGTGGAAGAAAGCCGCCTTTCTCCGATTGTCCGTCGTGCTAGGCAGTATATACAGAAGCATTTTAGCCAATCGGATTTGACGCTTGAGTCCGTTGCTGAGTTTCTCAATGTCTCTCCGGTTTATTTAAGTCGAATGATCAAGCAAGAGCTCGGTATTTCGTTCATCCATTTGTTGACGAAAATCCGGATGGAGAAGGCGGCGGAATTGCTTTTGTCTACCGAACTGCCGATCCATGAAATTGCGGAACGTGTCGGTTATGATACGCAACATTATTTCAGCACCGCTTTTAAAAAAGCGATGGGTGTATCACCGAATCAATATCGAAGAACGCGCATGATCAGTGAATATACAGATTGAGAGCAAGCACTTACAGAACGGTCTTTTTTGGTAAAGATCGTTCTGTTTTTTTGAAAACGCTTCAACAAAGTTAAATTTTTATAAAAACGGTTAATGGATTGAAAAGACGAACAATTCGTTCGATGATATAGTAAAGCTAGAAATTAAATATACGTACAAATTTAAAGGGGGAACGAAAATGAAAAGGCTTTTATATGTGCTGACATTATTGGTATTTGTATTATCTTTGTCTGCTTGTGGGGGACTTGGAGCAAGCGGCGGAAAAGATGCAGGGTTTGTTGGCATTTCCATGCCGACGAAATCATCCGAGCGCTGGGTCCATGACGGGCAAAATATGGTGAAAGAGTTCAAAAAACTCGGTTATAAAACGGATTTGCAATATGCTGAGGACGTAGTCGAAAACCAGGTATCGCAAATTGAAAACATGATCACCAAAGGGGTTAACGTGCTAGTGATTGCCCCGATTGACGCGGAAGCGTTGACGGACGTGTTGGAAAAAGCGCATAAACAAGGGATTAAGATCATTTCGTACGACCGTTTGATTAAAAACAGCAAGTATGTCGACTATTATGCAACGTTTGATAACTTTAAAGTTGGTGTGCTGCAAGGGCAGTACATTGAACAGAAGCTCGGATTGAAAGAAGGAAAAGGACCGTTCAACATTGAGTTGTTTGCCGGTTCTCCAGATGACAATAACGCCTATTTCTTCTTTGATGGAGCGATGTCCGTATTAAAGCCGTACATCGATTCCGGAAAATTAGTAGTGAGAAGCGGCCAAACGAAGTTTGACCAAGTAGCGACATTGCGCTGGGATGGAGCGACGGCTCAAGCGCGCATGGACAACTTGTTGAGTGCGCATTATACAAACGCACGTGTTGATGCGGTTTTGTCCCCGTATGATGGCATTAGCATCGGCATCATTTCTTCCTTAAAAGGGGTTGGCTACGGAACTCCGAGCAAGCCGATGCCGGTGATTACTGGGCAAGATGCGGAATTGGCTTCGGTGAAATCGATTATCGCAGGGGAACAAACGCAAACGGTATTTAAAGACACAAGAGAATTGGCGAAAAAAGCGGTTGAGATGGTTGATGCGGTGTTGAAAGGGAAAAAGCCGGAAGTGAACGATACGAAAACGTATAATAACGGGGTCAAAGTTGTCCCAGCGTACTTGTTGGAACCGGTTTCGGTTGATAAATCCAATTATGAAAAAGTGTTGATTGACAGCGGTTATTACAAAAAAGAAGATTTAGAAAAGTAGAAGATGCCAAAAAGACGGATATAAGGGATGTACCTGTACCCCCTTATATCCGTAACTCTCTTACAAGGGGGGCAGCGGGAGATGTCTGAGTTTATTTTAGAAATGAGAGGGATTACGAAACAATTCCCTGGAGTGAAAGCACTTGATAATGTGAATTTAAAAATACGGGAAGGGGAAATTCACGCGCTTTGTGGAGAGAATGGAGCAGGAAAATCGACATTAATGAAAGTCTTGAGCGGCGTTTATCCGTACGGCACGTATGACGGAGAAATTTTATTTAAGGGCGAAGTATGTAGATTTAAAGATATTAAACAGAGCGAACAGTTAGGAATTGTTATCATTCATCAAGAGCTGGCCTTGATTCCCTATCTATCCATTGCCGAAAATATTTTTTTAGGAAATGAACGGGCGAAAAGAGGCATCATTAACTGGAATGAAACGATCGCTCAAACAAAAAAGCTGTTGCAGAAAGTCGGATTAGATGAGTCGCCGCATACACTGGTCGGCCAACTTGGCGTCGGCAAGCAGCAACTCGTAGAAATTGCTAAAGCATTGGCCAAAGAAGTCAAATTGCTTATTTTGGATGAGCCGACAGCGGCATTAAATGAAGATGACAGCGAAAATTTACTGAATTTGCTTTTGGAATTGAAAAAACAGGGGTTATCGGCCATTATTATTTCCCATAAATTAAATGAAATTACAAAAGTCGCTGATTCGATCACGATTTTACGGGATGGAAAAACCATTGAAACGTTGGATATGAAACATGATGAGGTGACCGAAGACCGGATTATCCGTGGAATGGTTGGGCGTGACTTAACTAATCGTTATCCGGCAAGGACGCCGAAGATTGGTGAAGTCATATTTGAAGTGAAGAACTGGACTGTGTATCACCCCATTTATTCTGAGCGCAAGGTGCTTGATCACATCAATCTGTCGATTCGTCGAGGGGAAATTGTTGGGATCGCAGGCCTCATGGGGGCGGGACGAACCGAATTGGCCATGAGCATCTTTGGTCGGTCATACGGAAAGAAAATTAGCGGAGAGATATGGAAAAACGGAGTCAAAATCGATGTCAGCGATGTCAGCAAGGCCATTGCCAACGGGATTGCCTATGTAACAGAAGATCGAAAAGGAAATGGCCTCATCCTAATGGAAGACATTCGGAAAAATATTACACTTTCCCGCTTAGGGAAAATCTCAAATCATTTTGTGGTCGATGAAAATCAAGAAATTGTTGAATCGGAGCGATTCCGTGACCAATTCAAAATTAAAACGCCAAGCGTATTTCAAAAAGTAGAAGCCCTTAGTGGCGGGAATCAACAAAAAGTGGTGTTAAGCAAATGGATTTTTGCTGAGCCAGATATTTTGATTCTCGACGAACCAACACGGGGGATTGACGTCGGCGCGAAATATGAAATTTACACGATCATTCAGCAGCTAGCCGATGCAGGAAAAGGTATTTTAATGATTTCGTCCGAACTCCCAGAAATTCTTGGCATGTGCGATCGAATTTATGTGATGAGTGAAGGGAGAATCACTGGAGAGGTGTCGCGGGAAGAAGCGACACAGGAAAAACTAATGAGGCTTATGACGAAAACAGCGATTCAGGAGGGGGCATAAGATGGGAGCACTAATGCAAAAAACAGCACAACATTCTCCAAAGCGGTCTACAGAAAGTCAGCAGTTATCGTTGAAGCAGATGATCAAAAACAATATGAGAAGTTACAGTATGGTCATCGCTCTCATTTTGATTATGTTATTGTTCCAAGTGTTAACTGGAGGCATTTTGTTGCGGCCATTAAATATTACAAACTTGATTTTGCAAAACAGTTATATTTTGGTGCTGGCTGTTGGCATGATGCTTGTCATTATCACCGGACATATTGATTTGTCCGTCGGATCGGTGGCAGCTTTTGTCGGGGCATTGGCCGGCATTCTGATGGTTCAGCACCATGCATCAGTATGGTTGACGGTGCTCATTTGTTTATTGCTCGGAGCCTTGATTGGCGCATGGCAAGGATTTTGGGTGGCGTACGTAAAAATTCCATCATTCATTGTTACATTAGCAGGGATGTTGCTGTTCCGAGGATTGACGATGGTTATTTTGGAAGGACAGTCGATCGCCCCGTTTCCGAAAACATTCCAAAATATGAGTTCTGGGTTTCTCCCTGACGTATTTCATGGAGGAGAGATCCATCTGTTCACCATTGTGATCGGTTTCGCCGCTTCTCTCTTATTTGTTGTACTGGAATGGAGAAAACGAAACAGTCAGAAAAAATATGGGTTTGCGGTCACCCCTGCGGCGATGTTTGCCTTGAAGCTGGCTGTGATTGCCGCTGTGATCATGATTTTTACTTATATTTTAGCGACGTATGAAGGAATTCCGACGATTCTAGTGATTTTGGCTGCGTTGATCATTGCTTATTCCTTTGTGGCGAACCGGACGGTCGTCGGCCGCCATATTTATGCGATTGGTGGTAATGAGAAGGCTGCGCAATTGTCCGGGATTAAAACGAAACGTGTCACGTTTTGGGTGTTTGTCAACATGGGCGTGTTGGCCGCTTTGTCCGGATTGATTTTTGCCGCTCGCCTCAACGCTGCGACGCCGAAAGCGGGGAACTTGTTTGAGCTCGATGCCATTGCGGCGTGCTTTATTGGAGGCGCATCCGCTTATGGAGGAATCGGCACGATTAGCGGAGCGATCATCGGCGGTCTAGTCATGGGCGTAATGAATAACGGGATGTCCTTGCTGGGGCTCGGTATTGACTGGCAACAGGCCATCAAAGGGCTTGTATTGCTTATTGCTGTGGCTTTTGATATTTACAACAAAAATAAAGCTGCTTAATGCGAAAGCGAAGGGCCAAGCGCATTGCTTGGCTTTTTTGTCAAATGGTCAAAAGATGGATGCAAGACTTTATGCTCGGAAAGAGTGCGATCGGTTCTATGATCCATATGCCGAGTCGTATTTCAAGTGGTTTTGGAGACTGAAGCGTTTTCTCCATCGTTCCCTTTCACTCGAAAAAGAGCGTGTACAAGTTCCCTCATGTTTCATTCTTTCCGCTGCTTGCTTTTAGAATAATGATACGGACAAATAAAAACTGTTATAATAAAATTAATTTGTATCTCATTATTTTATCGTTGAGGTGGACTATGAAGGAGAAAACGCTGCCTAAATATCTGCAATTAAAACAAGAAATTTTATCTTGGATCATTTCCGGACAAATGAAGCCGGATGAGAAAATTCCAACCGAGCACGAAATCGCCAACCAGTTTCAACTAAGCCGACATACGGTTCGGCAGGCGCTAGGGGAACTCGAGAAGGAAGGATGGCTGTACAAAATCCAAGGGAGCGGCACATTTGTGTCCCGGCCGAAGCCGAAAGAACAGGTGGATACGAAAACGATCGGGATCGTGACGACCTATATTTCCGATTATATTTTTCCCCATATCGTCCGAGGGGCGGAGGAGACGTTGCGGGAGAAAGGATACCGTCTTTTGCTTGCCAGCACGAATAATGATAAACAGAGAGAGAAAGAGCAGCTTGAGGAGATGATTCGGGAGCCATTAAGCGGACTGATCATCGAACCGACAAAAAGCGCGCAAGGAAATCCAAATCTGGGCTACTACTTGTCGCTCAATAACCTCCATATTCCGTACGTGATGATCAATGCCCGCTATTTGGAAGTGAGCTGTCCATGCGTCAAAATGGACGACGAGCAGGGAGGATTTTTATTGACCGACCATCTCATTCGTTTAGGGCACCGCCGGATTGCTGGTTTCTTTAAAACCGACGATTTGCAAGGGGTGGATCGTTTGCGCGGCTTTATTCGCGCCCATCAGCAACACGAGGTGCCTGTGGCCACGGAGTATCTTCTTTCCTACGCAACAGAGGAGAAATGGACAAAACCGCTTGAGGTGGCGCGAGAGTTTTTGCAACGGCCAAAAGAGGAGCGCCCGACTGCCTTTGTCTGCTACAACGATGAGCTGGCGATTTTGCTTCTTGAAGTCATTCGCCAACAAGGGTTATCGGTTCCCGATGACATTTCGATCGTTGGCTTTGATGACTCTACATTTGCGACAGCGACGGAGGTGAAATTGACGACAATTCGTCATCCGAAAACAGAAATGGGCGTCCAAGCGGCCGAGATGCTCATTCAAATGATCGAACAACGATCAGTCGATAAAATTGGCGATATCATTTATCGACCGGAGCTAATTGTCCGTAACTCAACAAAGGAAATTAAAAAAATGTATGAGATATCAAAAAAATTATAGAAAAATTGTACGTACAATAGTATAATGGAGGTGAGGAGTTTTTTCATAGGGAGTGGGAGCCAATGCTTGAGGAGTTGAAACAAGCCGTATTAAAGGCCAACCTGCAGCTCCCTCAATACCGCCTCGTGACGTTTACGTGGGGAAACGTGAGCGGGATTGACCGGGAACGCGGATTGGTTGTCATTAAACCAAGTGGAGTGGCGTATGACAAGCTGACCATTGATGATATGGTGGTCGTGGACTTAAATGGCAATGTGGTGGAAGGGCGCTTAAAACCGTCGTCGGACACCCCGACCCACCTCTGGTTGTATAAACAATTTTCTGGTATCGGTGGAGTTGTTCACACCCATTCGACTTGGGCGACGATTTGGGCGCAGGCTGGAAAAGGAATTCCAGTATTAGGGACGACGCACGCGGACTATTTTTATGGGGAAATTCCATGCACTCGTCCGATGACCAATGAAGAAATTCAAGGAGCTTATGAACTAGAGACCGGAAAGGTCATTACGGAAACGTTTCGTTTTCTCGATCCGCTGCAAATGCCAGGTGTCTTGGTGCACGGCCACGGACCGTTTGCTTGGGGGAAAGATCCAGCGAACGCGGTTCATAATGCCGTTGTCTTGGAAGAAGTGGCGAAAATGGCGGCAAGAACGTACATGCTCAATCCAAATGCAAAGCCGATCAGCCAAACGTTGCTTGATCGCCACTATTTGCGCAAGCATGGCGCAAACGCTTACTATGGGCAGTAAAGGGAGGGAGACCGAGATGGGGAAAAAGTATGTCATTGGCATTGACTATGGCACCGAATCGGGACGAGCCGTTCTCGTTGATCTAGAAGGAAACGAAATTGCGGACCATGTCACTCCGTACCCCCACGGAGTTATTGATGAAGTATTGCCAGAATCGAACGTACAACTCGAGCCAGACTGGGCGCTGCAACACCCGGCTGATTATATTGAAGTATTGGCGACCGCTGTCCCGACGGTATTGCAAAAGTCAGGGGTCAACCCAGCCGATGTGATCGGGGTCGGCATTGATTTTACTTCGTGCACGATGTTGCCGGTCGATGCTTCTGGCGAGCCGCTTTGCTTGAAACCGGAGTTTAAGCATCGCCCGCACAGCTGGGTGAAATTGTGGAAGCACCATGCCGCCCAGGATGAGGCGAACTTGCTCAATGAAATTGCGACCAAACGAGGCGAAGCGTTTTTACCGAGATACGGGGGAAAAATTTCATCCGAATGGATGGTTGCTAAAATTTGGCAAATTCTAAACGAGGCGCCAGATATCTACGACCAAACCGATCTTTTTTTAGAAGCGACTGATTGGGTTGTATTTAAAATGACCGGCAATATCGTCCGGAATAGCTGTGCGGCGGGCTATAAGTCCATTTGGCATAAACAGGACGGCTATCCAAGCAAGGAGTTTTTCCGGGCGCTCGACCCCCGGCTGGAACACTTAACAGAAACGAAACTGCGCGGCCCGATCGTTCCGCTTGGTACGAGAGCGGGAGTGCTGACGAAAGAAATGGCGGCCACGATGGGCCTCCTTCCGGGAACAGCCGTTGCCGTCGGGAATGTTGATGCCCATGCAGCCGTACCGGGTGTCGGGGTCGTTGAGCCAGGCAAACTGGTGATGGCGATGGGAACATCGATCTGCCATATGTTGCTTGGTACGGAAGAAAAGTATGTGGAAGGAATGTGCGGGGTGGTCGAGGATGGCATCATTCCAGGATATTTCGGCTATGAAGCCGGGCAGTCAGCGGTGGGTGACATTTTCGCTTGGTATGTTGAACAAGGCGTCCCGGCTTATGTGAAAGAAGCGGCGGAAAAAGAAGGGGTTAGTGTCCATGAGTGGCTGGAAAAGCGCGCTGCTGCCTATCGTCCGGGAGAAACCGGGCTGCTTGCTTTGGACTGGTGGAACGGCAACCGCTCGGTGTTGGTCGATACCGATTTAACGGGGCTCATCGTTGGATATACGTTGCTGACCAAACCAGAGGAGATTTACCGCGCGCTGCTTGAAGCGACGGCATTTGGCACGCGCAAAATTATTGATGCGTTTGTTGAAAACGGTGTCAAGGTCGACGAACTGTATGCATGCGGCGGCCTGCCGCAAAAAAATAAGCTGCTCATGCAAATTTATGCCGATGTGACTAACCGCGAGATTAAAATTGCGGCATCTAAACAAACTCCTGCAGTCGGAGCCGCCATGTTTGCGGCGGTTGCGGCCGGCAAAGAAAACGGCGGTTATGAATCCATTGTGGAAGCCGCACGAAACATGGGGAAAGTGCGTGAAGAGACGTTCAAACCGATTCCAGAGAATGTTGCCATTTATGAACAATTGTATCAAGAATATACGAAACTGCATGACTACTTCGGCCGTGGGGAAAACGATGTCATGAAACGGCTTAAACATTGGAAAGAAACCGCACGAGCGGCGAAAGAATCTGTGACTTTATCGTGAACGGGGAGGAGCAATGATGCTATCATTACGTCCTTATGAATTTTGGTTTGTGACAGGAAGTCAGCACTTGTACGGAGAAGAAGCGTTAAAACAAGTCGAAGAACATTCAAGAATCATGGTCAATGAATGGAATCGCGATTCGGTGTTTCCGTTCCCATTCGTTTTCAAATCAGTCGTGACGACGCCAGAGGAAATTCGGCGCGTTTGCCTTGAGGCGAATGCGAGCGAACAATGCGCTGGGGTCATCACTTGGATGCATACATTCTCGCCAGCGAAGATGTGGATTGGCGGCCTTTTGGAGCTGCGAAAACCGTTATTGCATCTTCACACTCAATTTAACCGTGATATTCCGTGGGACAGCATCGATATGGACTTTATGAACTTAAACCAATCAGCTCACGGTGACCGAGAATACGGATTTATCGGTGCGAGAATGGGAGTTGCCCGGAAAGTGGTCGTTGGTCATTGGGAAGACCCAGAAGTCCGCGAGCGGCTGGCGAAATGGATGCGGACGGCCGTCGCCTTTGCGGAAAGCCGCCATCTCAAAGTTGCCCGTTTCGGTGATAACATGCGCGAAGTGGCGGTAACGGAAGGGGACAAAGTGGGAGCGCAAATTCAATTCGGCTGGTCGGTCAACGGTTATGGCATTGGGGATTTGGTGCAATCTATTCGCGATGTTTCTGAACAAAGCGTCAACGAACTGCTTGATGAATATGCCGAACTGTATGACATTGTACCTGCCGGCCGTCAAGATGGACCGGTTCGCGAGTCGATCCGTGAGCAGGCGCGGATTGAACTTGGGTTAAAAGCCTTTTTGCAAGACGGGAACTTCACTGCCTTTACGACGACGTTTGAAGATTTGCACGGCATGAAGCAACTTCCAGGACTAGCGGTTCAACGGCTTATGGCAGAGGGATATGGATTCGGCGGCGAAGGCGATTGGAAAACGGCCGCCCTCGTCCGGTTGATGAAAGTGATGGCCGGTGGCAAAGGAACGTCGTTCATGGAAGACTACACGTACCACTTTGAGCCTGGCAACGAACTGATTCTTGGCGCGCATATGCTCGAAGTATGCCCGACGATTGCCGCAACCCGGCCGCGCATCGAAGTCCATCCGCTTTCGATCGGTGGAAAAGAAGATCCAGCCCGTCTCGTGTTTGACGGCGGTGAGGGTGCTGCGGTCAATGCTTCGTTGATTGACTTAGGACACCGTTTCCGTCTCATTGTCAATGAAGTCGATGCAGTGAAACCAGAACATGAGATGCCGAAACTGCCTGTTGCGCGCATTCTATGGAAACCGCGCCCGTCACTCCGCGACTCCGCTGAAGCATGGATTTTAGCTGGCGGCGCCCACCATACGTGCTTCTCATTTGCGGTTACAACAGAACAGCTGCAAGACTTTGCGGAAATGGCAGGGATTGAATGTGTCGTGATCAATGAACATACGTCCGTCTCCTCATTCAAGAACGAACTAAGATGGAATGAAGTATTCTGGCGGGGACGGTAAGGTGAAGCCAGCGTGCAAATCCATACGGCACAACACCAAGGACATGGGCTGGAAGGAGGGCTCATGTCCTTCGTTTTTATCATACATAAAAAAGTGGCTAGGGGTGAATATTTTGTATTTTCTCTCGGGGTTGCAAAATATCCCGAAGGAACTTTATGAGTCGGCAGAAATGGACGGAGCTGGGGCATTTAGGAAGTTTTTTTATATTACACTTCCACTTTTAAAGCCAGTGGTAATTTATGTGTTAACGATTAGTATTTTTGGCGGTTTTAGAATGTACGAGGAGAGTTTTGTGTTTTGGCAAAATCAGTCTCCTGGTGATATTGGACTTACTTTAGTAGGTTATATTTACCAAGAAGGCTTTATGAACAATGATATGGGATTCGGTTCTGCTGTCGGGATTGTGCTGCTAATCATCGTATTTGTTATTAATATTATTCAGTTGAAGGTTACCGGAGCCTTCAGGAAGGAGGGATAGAGAATGACAGAGACAGCAAAAATTCACCCAGTTGCAAAGGCGGTAGTCGTATTAATGTTGTCGCTTTTTGCTGTTGTCGCACTCTTCCCGTTTTTTGCGTTATTACTGGCATCCTTTAAGCCGTCTACGGAGCTGCTTAGATATGGGTTAAATTTAAAATTACAGGCACATTTGTTGTCATTCAAGAACTACATTTACCTCTTCCAAGAAGGGGCAAAATATCTGACTTGGTATAAAAATAGTTTGATTATTACTGCTGTCGGAACTGTGTTATCTTTACTATTTTCCTCTATGGTTGGGTATGCGTTGGCAGTATACAATTTCAAGGGCAGAAATGTAATTTTTATTCTTGTTTTGACTGTCATGATGATTCCGACTGAAATTTTGATGTTACCTTTATACAAGTTGATGGTGTCCTTCAAAATGATTAACACATACTGGGGAGTTATTGTTCCTACCATGGTAGCCCCTATCGCTATTTTCTTTTTTAGACAATACGCGTTAGGTTTGCCAAAGGAATTGCTTGATGCAGCTAGAATAGATGGGTGTTCGGAATTTAGAATTTTTTTCAGCATTATGGTTCCGTTGATGAAGCCCGCGTTTGGAGCGATGGCTATTTTACAGGCAATGGGTTACTGGAATAGCTTTCTATGGCCAACAATTATTCTGCGAACGGAGGATATGTTCACCTTGCCAATCGGTTTATCTGGGTTGTTAACTCCTTATGGCAATAACTATGATATTTTAATTGCGGGATCTCTGTTAACGATTCTTCCGATTATTGTATTATTCATGTTCTTCCAACGTTACTTTATTTCTGGTTTAACGGTTGGAGGAGTGAAAGGGTAATCGACTATAGAAGGGGGTTGAGTGATATGAGTATGAAAAAAGCAACCATGATCATCGAAAAAGACTTCAAAATCGCCGAAATCGACAAACGCATCTATGGCTCGTTTATCGAACATCTAGGCCGCGCGGTATACGGAGGGATTTATGAGCCCGGCCATCCGCAAGCCGACGAAAATGGGTTCCGGCAAGATGTCATCGAGCTGGTCAAAGAACTGCAAGTGCCCATTATCCGTTATCCGGGCGGGAATTTTGTGTCCGGTTACAACTGGGAGGACGGAGTCGGGCCAAAAGAAAAGCGGCCGCGGCGGCTTGATTTGGCATGGAAGTCAGTGGAAACGAATGAAATTGGCTTGAATGAATTTGTCGATTGGGCCAAGATGGTCGGAGCCGAAGTGAATATGGCCGTCAACTTAGGGACGCGCGGCATTGATGCGGCACGCAACTTGGTTGAATATTGCAACCACCCGTCGGGCTCGTATTACAGCGATTTGCGCATTTCCCACGGCTATAAAGAGCCGCATAAAATTAAAACATGGTGTCTAGGCAATGAGATGGACGGTCCGTGGCAAATTGGCCACAAGACAGCCGTTGAGTACGGACGAATCGCTTGTGAAGCGGCCAAAGTGATGAAATGGGTAGATCCGACCATTGAACTTGTTGCGTGCGGAAGTTCAGGCAGAAATATGCCGACGTTTGCGGAATGGGAAGCGACGGTTCTTGATCACACGTATGAGCATGTCGATTATATTTCCCTCCATCAATACTTTGGAAATCGAGATAATGACACGGCGAATTATTTGGCGCTGTCGCTGGAAATGGATGATTTTATCCGTTCGGTTGTGGCGATCGCCGATTACGTGAAGGCGAAAAAACGAAGCAAGAAGACGATCCATCTTTCGTTTGATGAGTGGAATGTATGGTACCACTCAAATGAGGCGGATAAGCAAATTGAGCCGTGGACCGTTGCACCCCCTCTGTTGGAAGATATTTATAACCTTGAAGATGCGCTTCTTGTCGGCTGCATGCTCATTACGCTCATGAAACATGCGGATCGGGTGAAGATTGCTTGTTTGGCCCAATTAGTAAATGTCATTGCGCCAATCATGACGGAAAAGAACGGTCCGGCTTGGAAACAAACGATTTATTATCCGTTTATGCACGCCTCTGTGTATGGAAGAGGGGTGGCGTTGCATCCGGTGGTTTCCAGCCCGAAATACGACAGCAAAGACTTCACCGATGTACCATACTTAGAATCGATTGCGGTTTACAATGAAGAAAAAGAAGAAGTGGCGATTTTTGCCGTCAACCGTGATATGGACGATGCGTTGCTGCTCGAATGCGATGTTCGCAGTTTTGAAGACTATCGCGTCATTGAGCATATCGTTTTGGAGCATGAAAACGTGAAACAAACGAATTCCGCGCAATCTTCCCCGGTGGTTCCGCACCGCAACGGCGACGCTCAGCTGTCCGCTGGAAAAGTGTCGGCGACGCTGCCGAAGTTATCGTGGAACGTTATTCGTTTAGGAAAACGATAAGGAAATGAAGGCTGGTCTGATGGCCAGCCTATCCCTTTGAAAACGGGAAGGAGATACGAAATATGGGATGTAAAGTCCGCTTTGGTATTATGAGTACAGCTGCTATTGCCAAAGACGTGATGATTCCCGCCATTCGTCGGGCGGATTACGCTGAAGTCGTGGCCATTGCGAGTGAGAGCGGGAAAGCTAAACAAGCGGCGAAGGAGCTCGGTATTCCGAAAGCGTATGACAGCTATGACCAGCTGCTTGATGACCCGGACGTCGACGCAGTGTACATCCCGCTTCCAAACAGCCTGCACGCTGAATGGACGATCAAAGCGGCGAAGAAGAAAAAGCACGTGCTTTGTGAAAAACCTGCCGCTTTATGCGCAGAAGATGTCCGGCGCATGATTGAGGAATGCGAGAAAAATGGCGTTTTATTCATGGAAGCGTTCATGTACCAGTTCCACCCACAGCACGAACGGGTCAAACAGCTTTTGGCCGCTGGCGAGATCGGCGAAGTTAAGTACATGCGCTCCCATTTCTCTTTTTATTTGCAAGACCGGGAAACGAATATCCGCATGAACGATGAGCTTGGCGGGGGAAGCTTGTTCGATGTCGGCTGCTATTGCGTGCACTCAACAAGACACATCCTTGGCGTCGAACCAATCGAATTATTTGTTCAATCCCATTTTGATCCGCACCGTTCGGTCGATGTAACGACGAATGGTTGGATGAGGATGGAAAACGGTGTGCTTGCGCAGTTCACGTGCAGTTTTGACATGCTCTTTCAGAACGAATACGAAGTGGTGGGCACGAAGGGAAAAATCATTGTCTCGCGGGCGTATCGGCCGGATGTCGATGGCGGTGAGGGGCGGATTACGATCGTAACGGCTGATGGAAGCGAGCATGAGGAAACGGTGTCAGGCGATCAATACGCGCTGCAAATCGAGCACTTCTCGCGCGCTGTTCTTGAAGGCACACCGCTGTTGTATTCGCCAGAGCGCATGATCAAACAAGCGCGGGCGCTCGACGCTTGCCGCACATCGATGAAGACGGGAAACATCGTAAGGTTATAAGGAAGGGGAAGCAACATGAAAGTGACATATGAGAAATGGGCTGGATATAACGGAAAAGACGTGCTTTTGTTTACATTGACCAATGATCACGGCGTAGAATTGTCGGCGATGAACTATGGATGTGTTGTCACGAGGCTATGCGTTCCTGACCGAAACGGCAACATCGAAAATGTCGTGCTCGGGTTTGACCGGTTTGAGCCGTATATTGAAAACGCGCCGTACTTTGGCGCGGTCATTGGCCGCGTGGCGGGGCGCATTCGCGGGGCGAGCTTTGAACTCGAAGGCATCGCGTATCAACTGGCGAAAAACGAAAACAACAACCACCTGCATGGGGGACCGAATGGCTTCCATCACGTGCTCTGGCAGGCTGAGACCGTTCAACGTGATGATGCGGTCGGCGTCGTTTTTTCGTACACGAGCCCGGACGGAGAGGAAGGGTATCCAGGAACGGTTCATGTTCAAGTGGAATATTGGCTCAACAATGACAACGAATGGACCGTCACGTACCGGGCTCGTTCGGACAAAACGACGCTCGTCAATTTAACGAACCATACGTATTTCAACCTAAGCGGCAACGGCAAGCGCGATATATTGGATCACACGCTGACGATCCAAAGCTCGCGTGTGCTGGAATTGAATGAGGAGCTGATTCCGACGGGCCGCGTCTTGGATGTCGCTGGCACGCCGTTTGACTTGCGGCAAGGAAAGGCGATCCGGGAGGCGGTTGAATCCGGACACCCGCAAATCGAACTCGTCGGCGGGGGCTATGACCATCCGTTTTGGCTCGACCGGCATCATGACAAGGAAATTGTTCTTTCCGACCAAGAGAGCGGACGAACGTTGACGGTGGAGACGGACGAAGTCGGCGTGGTCGTGTACACATCGAACCAGCTGCCGGAAGGAATGGATTTAGGCGGCGTGCCGTCGCGGAAACATCTCGGCATTTGCTTAGAAACGCAAGGGCTGCCGGATGCGATTCATCATCCGCAGTTTCCGTCGATCATATTGCCAGCTGACAAGGAGCGAGTATCAACGACGGTCTATCGGTTTGGCGGGCGGACATCATAGGCGGATGGGAGGGGGATGGCTCTTGATAGAGGAAATTGAAGGGGTGTTGATTGATCTTGATGGGACGATATGGAAGGGAAATGAACTCATTTCGCATGCAGATAAGGCGGTTGCCTACCTCCGTTCTCTTGGAAAACGAATCGTGTTCGTCAGTAACCGGGGCAATTGGTCGCGGCGCATGTGCCATGAACAGCTTGAACGGTTTGGAATTGCGGCGGGGGAGGAAGACATCATTTTATCCTCAACGGTAACAGCCCAATTTTTGCGGAAACATTATCCGCTATGCCAAGTTTGGACGTTAGGCGACGAAGGATTGCGTGAAGAGCTGCAGCATCACCAGGTGCCATTGGCGCCGGCTCCGGAAGACGCGGATTTTCTCATCATCACGCTGCATGAAACGATGACGTACCGCGATTTGGATTTGGCATTTCGTGCGGTCCATCATGGGGCGCGAATCATTGCGACCAACATCGATAAAACGTTTCCGAGTGAACATGGGAATGCCATTGATGTCGCCGTGATGGTAGGAGCGATTGAAGCGGCGGCGAGCCGAAAAGTGGAACTTGTGTTAGGGAAGCCTTCTTGTTTTATGGTCGAAGCGGCTTTGCGCCAGCTGAAGGTGCCCCCTAACCGCTGTCTCGTCATTGGTGACAGCGTGGAATCCGATATTCGCATGGGGAGAATGTACGGCATGAAAACCGCTCTTGTGCTGACAGGAAATACGAAGCGCAACGAATTGAAGGCATTGAGGGAAAAAGAACGGCCGGATTATGTGATGGATTCCATTTATGACATCGTGGGGCTTGGAAAGGAGATCGTGCAGTGAACCCAATAATAGAAGAGATCGTGCCATTGGTGAAGCAATGCGATTGTGGCCATCTTCATTATGACATTCCAATTGAACAGATGACGGTGGGATGCGACGCGTTTGAGCAGCTCGTTGCTTATTTGCGCCATAAGCGGTATGAGAAGGTGGCCGTGGTGGCCGATGAGCGGACGTTTGCGGCAGCAGGGGAGTCATTGTGTGATGAACTGGAAAACAAATCAATCCGCTATACAATATGCCTCGTGCAACCGGACGAAAATGGGGATGTCATCGCCGATGAACGTTCGATTGTGCAAGTGCTGTTGGAAACGCCGAACGATGTTGATGTTTTCGTTGCCGTAGGGGCGGGGACGATTCACGACATTACTCGTTTTAGCAGTCATAAAATGAAGGTTCCGTTTATTTCGGTTCCTACTGCTCCATCGGTGGACGGATTTACGTCAATGGGAGCTCCGCTCATCATTCGTGGGGTGAAAAAAACCATTCAAGCACAGGCGCCGGTCGCTGTATTTGCTCATACGGATGTGTTATCCCGGGCTCCAAAAGAGATGATCGCCGCTGGATTTGGCGATATGGTGGCGAAGTATACGTCATTGGTCGACTGGCAGTTTGCCCACTGGATGGCCGATGAGCCCTATTGTCCATTTGTTCACCAGCTTACCGAACAATCTCTCAAAGCATGTGTCGACCATATTGATGACATTGCCGATGGCGGTGAACAAGGGATTCGTGTATTAATGAATGCGTTGCTGCAGTCGGGCATTGCGATGTTGCTCATGGGGCAATCGTACTCGGCATCGGGAGCGGAACACCATCTGTCCCACTACTGGGAAATGGAATTTTTGCGTCGGAACAAACGGCAAGTGCTGCACGGGGCGAAGGTTGGCGCAGCGACTCCGATGATCATTGAACACTATCAACGCGTCTTTTGGCCGTTATGGAACAAACTAGAAGAACGGCCGAAATCAATAGACGAAACTGCAAGGAAACGACTCAAAGCCAATGCGGCTTCTATTCAGAAACTGCTTGAATCCTTGCCCTCTCCAGGGCGCGTTCGAACTATGTTAGAGAAAGTAGGAGGGGCCGCTCTCCCGGAACAACTCGGCATCGATCTTCCGTTGGTTGAACGGAGTCTGCGGGAGGCTCATCGATTGCGTCCGAACCGCTTTACGATTCTCTACTTTTTAAATGAATGGGTTTTAGGAACATGATAGGGGGAATCAAAGTGGAAAAAGCTACAATAAGGGCAAATGTCAAGGATCGGTTTTGGAAACGATATATCGATGTCGTCCGGAACGAAGTCGTTCCTTACCAGTGGGAAGCGCTTAATGACCGCATCCTAGGCGCTGAACCAAGCCATGCGATTGAGAACTTTCGCATTGCCGCAGGGGAATCGGATGGAGAGTGTTACAGAAAAAGTCGTCTGAAAGCCCATGGTTTCAATCGTGGGAGGAAAGAAGGCGTTGCTCGGCAATCCCTTAAGAGGATGGCTTTGAGCCACCATGTTTCTCTTTAGGTATGGAATCTCAAAAGAAAAGGGGGTGAAGCCATGCCCACGATCACCCTCAGGCTGGAGCTGCACAATCCAACGAAAGTCAAACAAGACATGTATGAACGGATGACAGAAGTGAATACCGCGTTTGCGAATTGGCTGTTGAATCATCCCGAGCTGAATCAAGCGACGAGCAAAATTTTTAAGGAGTTTTCGCTGCAGCGGTTTCCTTCCGCCGTCGTGAATCAGACGATTCGAGAAGTGAAGGCCCAAAAGAAAAAACAAAAGGCAAAGAAGTTCCGAACATTCTGGTGTTGCTTTAACAATCAAAACGTAAAGGTGGAAAAGAAAGGAGCGTTCTACACGGTTTCCTTCCCCACACTGGAGAAGCGAATTGGCGTACCGGTCGTCGCGCGTTCCTATCAGGAAACGTGGCTGAATCGGCTTATCCATGGAACCGCCAAACAAGGGGCTGCCAAGCTCTACAAAAAGAGAAAGAAATGGTATTTGGCGATCGCCATCACCTTTGAAGTCAAGCCGCGGCACGAAACAAAGGTGATGGGCGTTGACCTTGGGCTTCGCTATATCGCCGTGGCCAGCGTGGGAACGAAATCGTTGTTTTTCAAAGGCAATCAATGCGCCTTCATTCGCCGACGATATGCCGCCCTTCGGCGCACATTGCAAAGAAATAAGAAACTCCATGCGGTGCGAAAAATCGGCCGCAAAGAGTCCCGCTGGATGAAGGATGTGAACCACAAAATCAGCCGTCAAATCGTGAATGTTGCCCTCGCCAATGGTGTTGGCGTGATTCGGATGGAAGCGTTGACGGGGATTCGGAAACGGGCCAAATCGGCCAAAGAAGCAGGACGAAGCCTTCATTCTTGGGCATTTCACCAACTACAAACGATGATTGCCTATAAAGCCGAAATGGCAGGCATTCGGGTCGAGTGGGTGAATCCGACCTATACGAGCCAAACGTGCAAGTGTGGTCATCGGGAGAAAGCGAATCGAAACGGCATCCGCTTCCGATGCCAAAGGTGTGGATACACTCTCCACGCCGACTTGAATGGCGCCATCAACATCGCCAAAGCGATTTCGGGCTTCGCCTCCTAACCTAGCGCACTGGTCACAGGTGCGCCGCCCATCGGGGTACACTCTAACCCGATGGGACGGGGTGATGACACACCCCTAAACTTGGGCATTGTCCGAACCAGAAATGGAGGAGGACGCGAACGACCCAAGAATCCCACGGCTTGAGCCGTGTGGAGTGTCAAGGGATGGTCTTTCAAGACAGCGATGTAGCGAAATGGCTCGAAGCGGTGGCGTATTTACTCGAGGAAAAGCGCGACTCGGAATTGGAAGCACTCGCGGATGACGTGATTGAGCTGCTTGGCCGCGCCCAGCAGCCGGACGGCTATCTCAACACGTATTATACGGTCAAGGAACCCGGTAAACGTTGGACCAACCTGCGGGACAACCATGAATTGTATTGCGCCGGCCATTTGATCGAAGCGGCAGTTGCTTATTTCCAGGCTACAGGCAAACGGCGCTTTTTAGACATTATGTGCAAATATGCCGACTATATCGGTACGGTATTCGGCCGCGGGGAAGGCCAAATTCCTGGATACGACGGACATCAGGAAATTGAGTTGGCGCTGTTGAAATTGTATGAGGCGACTGGAAACGAGAACTATTTAAAATTGAGCCAATATTTTATTGACCAGCGCGGGCAACAGCCGCACTATTTTGATCAGGAAAAAGAAGCAAGAGGGGAAACGGGGGCATTTTGGTATGACGGCGGGTATCGGTACCATCAGGCGCACATTCCGGTCAGGGAGCAGAAACAAGCTGTCGGGCATGCGGTGCGGGCGCTCTATATGTATACCGCCATGGCTGGGCTGGCGGCGAAAACGGGAGACGAGTCGTTGAAACAAGCATGCCAAACGTTGTGGGAAAACGTGACAAAACGTCAGATGTATATCACGGGCGGCGTCGGCTCGAGCGCTTTTGGCGAATCGTTTACGTTTGATTTTGATTTGCCGAATGATACGGTCTATGCCGAGACGTGCGCGGCAATTGTGTTAGTGTTTTGGGCCCGTCGCATGCTGGAACTGGAGATGGATGGGAAGTACGTGGATGTGATGGAACGGGCGCTATACAACGGAACGATCAGCGGCATGGACTTGGACGGCAAGAGATTCTTTTACGTCAACCCGCTCGAAGTGTGGCCGAAGGCGTGCGAACGCCATGACAAACGCCATGTGAAACCGGTGCGGCAAAAATGGTTCAGCTGCGCGTGCTGCCCGCCGAACTTGGCCCGTCTCATCGCCTCGATCGGCCATTACATTTATTCGCAAACTTTATGTCGGCAGCAACATTCAAACGGAAATAGGCGGTCGGTCAGTCGAGATCGTGCAGGAGACGAATTATCCTTTGGATGGAACGGTTCAGTTGACGGTTTCGACGGAATCAGCTCAGGAATTTACACTTGGATTGCGCATTCCAACGATCAATGGGGAAAACGTAGACATTGCGCCGCTGACCAAAAAAGGGTACGCTTATATCCGTCGAGTGTGGCGGCAAGGGGATGAAATGGTCCTTCACTTCTCGATGCCGGTCGAGCGGATTAAGGCGCATCCCCAAGTGCGTGCCAACGCTGGCAAGGTTGCGTTGCAGCGCGGACCGATTGTGTATTGTTTGGAAGAAGTCGATAACGGACCGAATTTGGCAAATTTGTTCCTTCCGCGCGATGCCAAGCTTGAGGCGCACTTTGAGCCGGACTTACTGGAAGGGGTCGTGGTAATCACAGGCACCGCCGAGCGGGTCGATGAGTCGGCATGGAATGATGAGTTGTATCGGCCGATTGAACCCCGAACCTATCAAGTTCCGTTCCGAGCGATTCCTTATTACGCTTGGTGCAACCGTGGGGAAGGGGAGATGACGGTGTGGGTGAATGAGAAATAGACCTATCGATGTTGCTATTCACTGTGTGAAATGATTTGGAAATGAAGATGAAATACCAAGGTGAATGAATGAGCTGGTCGGATGGTTGATGAACCGGACACGATCAGCTTTTTGTTTCGACAATCTTTGTTTGTGTTCTATACAAATTATGTAGAAGCCACTATACTAGTAATTAAAGAGATTTGTCTTTCACATACTCTTTTCCGTTAGGAAGGGACATCGCCATGCTTAGCTACCTAAAAAAATGGAACACGTTGCGAAATCAGATATTGGTCGTATTCCTATTTGTCATGGTGATTGTGCTGTCTCTCGTCAGCATGATCACGCTCAAGCAAGTGTCCCTGTTGATTCGGAACAACGCTGAAAACCAAATCAAGCAGACAGCTATTGAAGCGAGCGGTCGGATTGATTCATTGTTTGAACAGTTGAATACAGCGACAAAGTTTGTGATGACCAATCAAGAAGTTCAACGATTATTTGAACGAATCCATGGGGGAGAGAAAGTGACGTTTCCAGAATTGCAAAGGTTAAAAAGTGTGGTTAATAATATCCAAGCCAACTCTGAGGGCATTTACTCTGTCGAGCTCTATACAGAAGATTTAAAGCAAGTGTTTCCCCTAGACAGTTCTATGAAGATGTTTCAACGTCTCAACGTGAAATGGATTTATGAAGCGGATCGCGCGAAAGGCAGACTTGTATGGATCGGAGAAGATCCGCGAAACCCGCAATTTTATTTAGCGATACGGCGCATTACGTTGATGGAGCTTCATTTTGCCAACGGGGGATACTTGCTTGTGCGAATTTACAAGCCGTATTTCGCGATTACTGAGGTGAACACGGGGCAATACGTATTGGTTTCCGATCCGGAAGGAAAGGTTATTTTTTCAAATAATTCCAGCTTAACTGATGTATCTTCATTAAATCAACGGTCAGCAACGGTAATAAATCAAACCGAATACATGGTAACAAAGCAGTCTTCCAACAAAGGGTTCACCGTTTTCATATTAACGCCTGTCAGTGCCCTGACCAAGGGAGTGAACAGCATTCGGTTTGGGATCATTTTCGCTGGCATTATCGGGATGCTTGTTTACTTTTTATGTTCGCTGCTTCTCTCGACCATCATTACACGGCCGATTGTTCAATTAACGAAAACGATGCGGCTGGCGAATGAGCGGTTATTAACAGTTGATCCGAAGATGGTTACGGTCAATGAGATCAGGGAGCTGAATAGCACCTATAACCAATTGGTGAGAGAAACGAATCATTTGATCAAAATGGTGTATCAAAAAGAGATTGTTCGCAGCCAAAGTGAATTGAAAGCGCTTCAAGCGCAAATCAATCCCCATTTCTTGTACAACACGTTGGAGTCGCTGCGGTGGTCGTTAGAAGAGAAAGGGGAAGAAGAGTTGGCAGATGTCGTTGTGTCCATGTCAGAGCTGTTTCGCTACACCATCAGCCGAAATGTGAACGATGATTGGGTCACATTGAAAGAGGAATTTCGCCATATCGAAAATTATATGGACATTATCAAATTTCGGTTTGGCGATCGCATCAAGTGGCATTTGTCGCTGCCTGAGGAATGGGAAAATGTCAAAATCCCAAAACTGTTGATTCAACCGTTAGTCGAAAACGCGGTCGTGCATGGTTCGGAAAACCGGACAGCCCCTTGTACCATTACCGTGGCTGTCAAGCCAGTTTCGGATCGTCATCTTGAGATCATGGTGGAAGATGATGGAGTTGGAATGGATGAAGAAAGGCTCGAGGCGGTGAAACAGGCTATGCATACAGGAGAAGCGAAAGGAAAAGGAATGGCATTGTATAATGTGAAAAAACGTCTCCAACTTTATTATAAGAAAGAAACGAGCGATGGCATAACGATTGACAGCCATAAAAACAAAGGTACAAAAGTCACGATTCGAATTCCCGTTAACGGAGGTGAAAAATGATGCATGAGAAGACCATTTTAGTTGTGGATGATGAGCCGAGGGCGAGAGAAGGGATGAAGCGGTTGTTGGAAAAATGGGCCTCCGGCAAACACCGAATCATAACGGCTGCCAATGGCCAAGAAGCGCTTGACATTTTGCGGCAAGAGCGGGTGCACGTGTTATTGACAGATATTCGGATGCCGGAAATTACCGGGCTTGATGTGTTAGAGGAAATGAGAGAAAAAGACGATTCTCCGGCAGTGATCCTCATTTCTGCTTACCCTGATTTCGATTATGCGCAAAAAGCCATCAGCCTTGGTGTATTAAACTATTTGTTGAAGCCGGTGAAAAAAAGCGAATTATTCGAAGCGGTAGAAAAAGCGATCCACGTTTCCGAGCAAAAGGAAAGGGAACGAGTGATGAAACAATTGATTGACGATAAACTCATCGATGCCCTTGACCGTCACCCCCAAACTCGTGAACCGATTCGCGAGGCCATCCAGTTTATTGATCGGCATCTAAAAGATGATATATCACTAAAAGAAGTGGCGGAGCACGTCCATTTGAATCCAAGCTATTTTAGCACGCTGTTTAAAGAACAAATGAAACTCACATTCAGCGAATATCTCACAAGAAGAAGAATGCAGCGAGCTAAAGAACTGTTGATGACGACTGATATGGCTGTATCAGAGATTGCGGAAGAGTGCGGTTACAAAACAGCGAAATATTTTATTCATTTGTTTAAGGAAATGGAGGGAAAGACTCCGAGCAGCTATCGAAAAAGTCAAAAAGAAAAGTAATCTAAAAATACTGGTACTTTTCCTAATGGTTGTTGCCTTTTTCCCCCTTCATGATGATGGTAGACTGTATTTGCAAGCAAAGAATAGAAAAGGGGGTACAGTTTATGAAAAAGAAAGCGTTCACATGGTTGGTTTTGCTAATGTTGATGGCGGGGATTGTGCTGTCTGGTTGTTCTTCTTCGTCGAGCGATTCTGCGAGCGAGGGGAAATCCGGAGACGGGAAAATTCATTTGAAGTTTATGCACGACTGGCCAAAAGGCAGTTCAACCGCTTACTACAATCTTGTAGAGGAGATTATTAAAGACTATGAAGCGAAGCATCCGAATGTTCAGATTGATGTAGAGGTATTAAATCCGGATCAATATCGGGATAAATTAAAAGTGTTGGCCGCTTCGAATGAATTGCCTGACGTAGGGTTGACGTGGTCGAACGGTTTTGCCGAACCATACGCCACTGGAGGACAATTTGCGCCGCTAAATGATATTATCGAAAAAGAATTTAAAGACCAGTTTGTACCTGGAACGGTAGAAGCGTATACCTTTAACGGCAAATCGTATGCGCTTCCAATGGAGATGAACATCACGTATATTTTCTACAACAAAGAGATTTTCAAAAAATATGGTCTTCAGGAACCGAAAACCTTTGAAGATTTGAAAAACATTGGGAAAACGTTGATCAAGCATGGGGTGATTCCAGCCACAGTCGGTTCAAAAGACGGATGGCCGGCATCGATGTGGTTTATGTACCTCGCTGACCGGATTGGCGGCCCGACGATTTTGACCGATGTCATTCAAGGAAAAGTGAAAATGTCTGACCCAGCTATTGTCAAAGCGGCAAAAGAAGTTCAAAATCTTGTGGATATGGGGTTCTTTGTCAAAGGGAACACTGCCTTCTCGAATGATGATGCTAAAGGTTATTTCCTAAACGAAAAGGCAGCCATGTTCTTAACGGCCACATGGGAGTTGCCGAACTTTACAACCAGCCCGGATGTGCCGCAAGAGTTTAAAGAGAAGGTTGGTTACTTTAAATTCCCACTGTATGAAGGCGGCAAAGGAACGGACATCAACAGTTATGTTGGCGGTCCTGGGCTAGGCGCGTTTGTCGCGGAAAATTCAAAGCATAAAGAACAAGCGAAAGACTTCGCGGCGTACCTTGTCAAAGAATGGGGCAAACGGTCAGTGGAAGGTGCAGGCATTTTACCAGCTACAAAGGTGAATACAGAAGGGTTGAACGTACCGAAGATGTACCTGGATGTCTTGCATGACATCAATAACGCGACAAACATTACGACTTGGTTTGACACCCAAGCAAGCCCGAATGTTTCTGAGCTGCACCATGACTTAATGACGGCCCTGTTTGGCAAACAAATCACGCCAGAAGAATTTGCGAAACAACATGATGACGCGTTGGCGGAGGAAGCCAACAAATAAGAATTTTGGGGGCATCTGGAACAACACATGCCCCCTTATTTGTAAAGAAGGAGTTATCAGCGATGAAAAACGTTATGTCCAATAAAACAGCCATCATTCTTTATGTCCTGCCGTCGCTTCTCCTTGTCTTGTTTTTAATTTATATCCCGATTGCGCTGACGGGATATTATGGATTGATGGATTGGAGCGGGGTAGGCCAGATGAAGTTCATCGGCTTGGAGAATTATAAAAAGCTTATTCATGACAAGCTGTTTTGGGAGAGCACCTGGCACTCCGTCTTGTTGGCGTTGTTTTCCGTTCTCAGTTTGATCGGCTATTTAATCGTTTCTTTAATATTAGCGAGCAAAATTAAGGGAGGGAATTTGTTTAGAAAAATTTACATTATTCCCATGCTTATGTCGTCTGTCGCCATCGCTCAACTTTGGATTAAGATTTTTGATCCGATGAATGGGCTGATTAACAGTTTATTGTCTATGTTTGGGATAAAAGAGACTCCACTTTGGTTGGCGGATCCGGATATGGCGCTATATTCGGTTTTCATCCCGATCGTTTGGCAGTATGCGGGATTTTACATCATCATTCTGTATGCGGCTTTGATCAATGTACCTCAAGAATTGATTGAAGCTGCAAGAATCGATGGTGCCAATGCCTTTCAAATTGCCTACAAAATTAAGGTGCCCCTTATTTCTGGGGTGTTAAAAGTATTGGTGATTCTAGCCGTTGTCGGGTCTTTGAAATATTTTGATTTGATTTACGTCATGACCGGAGGCGGCCCGGGGCATGCCACGGAAGTGATTGCTTCTTATATGTATAAAGAAGCGTTTGGGAAATTCAACTTCGGGTATGGAAGTGCGATTGGTTTTGGGTTGCTCATCCTTAGCATGGGAGCGACCTGGATGATTCAAAAAATGTTGAGAGTCAATCAAGAATAAAAGGAGAATTGACCATGAAAGAAAAGAAAATCTTAGATTCCAAGCCTCGTTCTCCTTTACGACAAATCGCAATGGGAATTCTTTACTTTATCTTGGTTGTCGTAGCGCTTCTTCAATTATATCCGTTAGTATGGTTATTCTTATTGTCGTTGAAGACGAATCAGGAAGTATTTGGAATGTCTCCGTTCGCTTTGCCGAAATCTCCGCGATGGGAAAATTATATAAATGCTTGGTTTGATGGAGGGATCAACCAATACTTTTTCAATAGTGTCTGGTATACGATCGTCGCTGTTGTATTGACTTTGATTTTAGCCAGTTTTGTCACGTTCGCCTTGACCAGAATGGAGTGGAAATTCAAAGGTGTTGTATTGGCCCTGTTTATGATCGCTTACATGATCCCGCTTCATTCGACGCTCATTCCGTTGTTTAATATTTATAATAAAATGAACTTGATTGATAACCCCGTTTCGATCATCCTTTCGTATACGACCTTTAACTTGCCGATTACGATTATGATTTTGCTGGGATTTTATCAGTCGTTGCCGCGCGAAATCGAAGAAGCGGCGGTAATGGACGGGTGCTCTGTTCATCGCATTTTTTTCCGCATCACATTGCCGATGACAGCGCCTGTTCTTGCGACTACAGCTATTATCAACATGATTTACAATTGGAATGAGTTTGTGTTTGTCAACACGTTCATTAGTTCGGAAAAATGGAAAACGATCACAGTCGGAGTCAATAATTTTGTCGGCCAATATCTCACCGACTGGGGGGCGATCGGCGCGACTTTGGTGATCAGCATTTTGCCGATTTTGATTGTGTACTTATTCTTGAGCGATCGAATTATTGAAGGATTGGTTGCCGGTTCGGTAAAAGGATGATGTCATATGTGATTGTGGTTAAGTTTGTTTGTGTTATATACAAACTAAATGAAATATAGTATGATGAAAATGATCAAATCGTTGCTTTTTCCATCGTTGGAGAGGGGGAGAGAGGTTGCGGATTAGGAAAGAAACATGGTCTTGTTTCAACGAAAAAGATGTTCTTTTATTTACGTTGACAAATGAACACGGCATGGAACTGTCCACGACAAACTACGGTTGCATCGTGACGGACCTCCGCGTTCCCGACCGGAACGGCAACATCGAAAACGTCGTGCTCGGGTTTGGACGATTTGAACCGTATGTTGAGAACGCCCCTTATTTCGGCGCCGTAATCGGCCGGGTGGCGGGGCGCATTCGCGGGGCGAGCTTCGAACTTGATGGAATCACATATCAACTGGCGAAAAACGAAAACAACAACCACTTGCACGGCGGTCCGAACGGATTCCACCGCGTGCTTTGGCAGGCCGAGCCCGTCCAGCGCGACGGTGCGGTGGGGGTCGTCTTTTCGTACACGAGCCCGGACGGGGAGGAAGGGTACCCGGGAACGGTTCATGTTCAAGTGGAATATTGGCTGAACAATGACAACGAATGGATCGTCACACACCGAGCTCGTTCGGACAAAACGACGCTCGTCAATTTGACGAACCATACGTATTTTAACCTAAGCGGCAACGGCAAGCGCGATATATTGGACCACACGTTGACAATCCAAAGCTCGCGTGTGCTGGAATTGAATGAGGAGCTGATTCCGACAGGCCGCGTCTTGGATGTCACTGGCACGCCGTTTGACTTGCGGCAAGGAAAGACGATCCGGGAGGCGGTCGAATCCGGGCATCCGCAAATTGAACTCGTTGGCGGGGGCTATGACCATCCGTTTTGGCTCGATCGGCATCATGACAAAGAGATTGTGCTTTCCGATCCGGAGAGTGGGCGGGTGCTGACGGTGGAGACGGATGAGGTCGGCGTGGTGGTGTATACATCGAACCAGCTGCCGGAAGGGTTGGATCTAGGCGGCGTGTCGTCGCGGAAATATTTAGGCATCTGCCTGGAAACGCAAGGACTGCCGGATGCGATCCATCATCCGCAGTTTCCGTCGATCGTATTGCCAGCTGGCCAAGAGCGAGCATCAACGACGGTCTATCGGTTTGGCATCATTTGAATCAATGGAGGAAAGATAGAGGAATGATTGAACATGTAGAGACGCCGCACAGATTGGTCGCCCTGACGTTTGATGATGGACCGAATCCGGTTTATACATTGAACGTGTTGGAGATATTGGAGAAGGCATCTGGAAAAGCGACCTTTTTTATGATCGGAAGCCAGATGGAGAAGCATCCGGAAGTTGTAGAGGCGGTCAAGGCGCAAGGGCATGAAATTGGCAATCATACGTATTCTCACGCTAACCTGACTTCTCTAACGGAAGATGAGGCTTTGAGAGAAATGGAGTGGACGGATGCCATCATTACCGAGATGACTGGAGCGAAGCCCACGATTTTCCGTCCTCCTTATCTTGACTACAATGCAACTGTTGTTTCGATGTGTAACCATTTCGGCTACCAAATGATCGGTGCGCTCAATACGGATGCCCGAGACTGGGAACAGCCAGGAGTTGACTATATTGTTCGGAAGAGTCGCCCCCATATAAAAAACGGGAGCATCTTGCTTTTTCATGACGGATTTGGAGATCGTTCACAAACGATCGAGGCTGTCAATATACTCGTATCCGAATTGTATTCGCAAGGTTACAAATTGGTCACGGTCAGCGAATTGTTGGAGCTGCAAGCTGGAAGCAGATGAAAAAGTAGCAGTTCTCTGATGCTCTGATGATTGATCGCATGCATAGTAAGAAAAGGGGAGAGTGAGCTATTCATGCCAACCAATGTATTTTTCAACGCCCATCACTCGCCGGTTGGGGCGTTTGCCAGCTTTACGCTAGGATTCCCAGGAAAAAGCGGAGGACTAGATTTGGAACTTGCCCGACCGCCACGGCAAAATGTCTTTATTGGCGTTGAGTCGCCGCATGAGCCGGGGCTGTATCATATCCTTCCATTCGCGGAAACAGCAGGCGAGGATGAAAGCAAACGATATGACATTGAAAATCCTGATCCGAATCCGCAAAAACCAAACATTCTCATCCCGTTTGCGAAAGAGGAGATCAAGCGCGAATTCTGTGTGGCAACGGATACATGGAAAGCTGGGGATTTAACGTTTACGATTTATTCGCCGGTAAAGGCGGTGCCTGATCCCGAAACAGCGGCCGAGGAAGAACTCAAGTTGGCGTTGGTCCCAGCTGTCATTGTCGAGATGACGATCGATAACACGAACGGAACAAGAACACGACGGGCGTTTTTCGGATTCGAAGGCACTGACCCGTATACCTCGATGCGGCGGATCGATGATACATGCCCGCAGCTGCGCGGGGTCGGTCAAGGGCGGATTTTGGGCATTGTATCCAAGGATGAGGGTGTTCGCTCAGCGCTGCATTTTAGCATGGAGGATATCTTAACGGCGACTCTCGAAGAAAACTGGACGTTTGGGCTTGGGAAAGTCGGTGCGTTAATCGTTGATGTGCCGGCGGGAGAAAAGAAAACGTATCAATTTGCTGTTTGTTTTTACCGCGGTGGTTATGTTACCGCAGGAATGGATGCCTCTTATTTTTACACTCGTTTCTTCCGTAATATCGAAGAAGTCGGTCTTTATGCGTTAGAGCAGGCCGAGGTGTTAAAGGAGCAGGCGTTCTGTTCGAATGAACTCATTGAAAAAGAATGGCTCTCCGATGATCAAAAGTTTATGATGGCGCACGCGATCCGAAGCTACTATGGCAATACACAGCTGCTTGAGCATGAAGGAAAGCCGATTTGGGTCGTCAATGAAGGCGAGTACCGGATGATGAATACGTTTGATCTCACCGTCGACCAGCTCTTTTTTGAATTGAAAATGAATCCGTGGACGGTGAAAAATGTGCTTGACTTTTATGTCGAGCGCTACAGCTATGAGGATCGTGTCCGTTTCCCAGGAGATGAGACGGAATATCCCGGCGGCATCAGCTTCACTCACGATATGGGAGTCGCCAACACGTTCTCGCGTCCGCATTACTCGTCATATGAGCTATACGGGATCAGCGGCTGCTTTTCGCATATGACGCACGAACAGCTCGTCAACTGGGTGCTTTGCGCGGCGGTATACATCGAACAAACGAAAGACTGGGCATGGCGCGACCGGCGGCTTACGATCTTGGAACAATGTCTCGAAAGCATGGTGCGCCGCGATCATCCGGATCCAGAAAAGCGGAACGGCGTGATGGGGCTTGACAGCACCCGCACGATGGGTGGAGCGGAAATCACAACGTATGATAGTTTGGATGTTTCCCTCGGCCAGGCGCGCAACAATTTATATTTGGCAGGAAAATGTTGGGCTGCCTATGTGGCGCTCGAAAAGTTGTTCCGCGATGTCGGCAAAGAAGAACTGGCTGCATTGGCAAGGGAGCAGGCGGAAAAATGCGCCGCGACGATTGTCAGTCACGTGACGGAGGACGGGTATATCCCAGCCGTGATGGGAGAAGGAAATGACTCGAAAATCATCCCGGCTATTGAGGGGCTTGTGTTTCCTTACTTTACGAACTGCCATGAGGCGTTAAAAGAAGACGGACGCTTTGGAGACTATATTCGTGCACTGCGACAACATTTGCAATATGTGTTGCGGGAAGGAATTTGCCTATTTCCGGATGGGGGATGGAAAATTTCCTCGACAAGCAACAACTCGTGGTTGAGCAAAATTTACTTATGCCAGTTTATTGCCCGCCGCATTTTAGGGTGGGAATGGGATGAACAAGGAAAACGAGCTGATGCGGCTCATGTTGCGTGGCTCACGCATCCGACGCTCTCCATTTGGAGTTGGAGCGACCAAATTATCGCTGGCGAAATCAGCGGCAGCAAATACTACCCGCGCGGCGTGACGAGCATTTTATGGTTGGAGGAGGGGGAATGAAGATGAACAGCTCCCTCCCCTCCCTCCGCGATGTATTCGCGAATGATTTCCGCATCGGGGCGGCGGTCAATCCTGTGACGATTGAGATGCAAAAACAGTTGTTGATCGATCATGTCAACAGTATTACGGCAGAGAACCATATGAAGTTTGAGCATCTTCAGCCGGAAGAAGGGAAATTTACCTTTCAGGAAGCGGATCGGATTGTTGATTTTGCTTGTTCGCACCGAATGGCGGTTCGAGGGCACACACTTGTATGGCACAACCAGACTCCGGATTGGGTGTTTCAAGATGGTCAAGGCCATTTCGTCAGTCGGGATGTGTTGCTTGAGCGGATGAAATGTCACATTTCAACTGTTGTACGGCGATACAAGGGAAAAATATATTGTTGGGATGTCGTCAACGAAGTGGTAGCCGACGAAGGAGACGAGTTGTTGAGGCCGTCGAAGTGGCGACAAATCATCGGGGACGATTTTATGGAACAAGCATTTCTCTACGCTTATGAAGCTGACCCAGATGCACTGCTTTTTTACAATGACTATAATGAATGTTTTCCGGAAAAGAGAGAAAAAATTTTTGCACTTGTCAAATCGCTGCGTGATAAAGGCATTCCGATTCATGGCATCGGGATGCAAGCGCATTGGAGCTTGACTCGCCCGTCGCTTGATGAAATTCGTGCGGCCATTGAACGATATGCGTCCCTTGGCGTTGTTCTTCATATTACGGAACTCGATGTATCCATGTTTGAATTTCACGATCGTCGAACCGATTTGGCTGTCCCGACGAACGAAATGATCGAACAGCAAGCAGAGCGGTATGGGCAAATTTTCGCTTTGTTTAAGGAGTATCGCGATGTTATTCAAAGTGTCACATTTTGGGGAATTGCTGATGACCATACATGGCTCGATAACTTTCCAGTGCAGGGGAGAAAAAACTGGCCGCTTTTGTTCGATGAACAGCATAAACCGAAACCAGCTTTTTGGCGGGCAGTGAGTGTCTGATGATATTGCTTCACGTCGCGGCGAAGAGGGGAACAGCAAATAAGGGTTCCTCTCTTTGTGAATAATTAAAAGATTTCAGAAAATCATTGAATGTAAGTGGACTTTCCATTATAATAGGAAGCAGAACTAGTATACTAGTCATACTAGTAGTAGAAAAGCAAACGGCAAATCATGAAGCTGATTGACATTTTGACTATATGAACAGGGATGTCAATCGAGAATTCATTCTTCTGTTTGTCTGGAATCATGAGGAAGGCATTACAGCCATTTTGTAGGATGCGTCGTTTCAAACTAGTATACTAGAATGTTTGTGGAGTGGTTAGGAGTTGGATTTCGATCGGTTGAAATCGCTTTCTCAATAAGACCTTGAAAGGGGGGATTGAGACAGGGAATCGTTATGTTTTCTTTATCAAAAAGAATGTGATCGCAGCCAAGGGGGATTTTGAGACAATGGGATTGGAGGGAGAAATATGCTAAAAAAAGCGTTTGCGGCTTTAACCGCAACTGCACTGGCGGTTGGAATGCTTGCAGGATGTACGGACAGCCAATCTTCTTCGTCCAACGAGTCTGGAGATTCAAAAGAGAAAAATGGCATTGTAACTATTACAACTGTCCGCACATTAAAGGATGATACGAAATTTCGAGAGGGAGAGGATTTGAACAACAATCCTATCACACGATGGTCGGAAAAAGAATTGGGGATTAAATGGAAAACATTGTGGACAGCTCCAAACGATGAACAGTATCACAATAAAATTCGCTTAGCTTTATCTTCTGGACAGAAACTGCCTGACGTATTTAAAGTGTCAGACGGGCAGTTGATCAATGATTTAATTCGTTCTGGAAAAGTAATGCCAGTCGATGAAGCGATTGAGAAATATGCGTCACCGAGATTGAAAAAGATTTATGAGCAATTTCCGGAAGCGTTTTATCCGGCGACTGTCGATGGAAAACGCTATGGAATTCCACGGTTCTCTGGAGGCAATGGTTCTGACTCCTTGCTTTGGATTCGCAAAGACTGGCTTGATAAGTTAGGTCTTCAGCCACCTAAAACAATCGAAGATCTCGAAAAAATCATGGACGCGTTTGTCAATAAAGACCCTGACGGCAATGGGAAAAAGGATACGATTGGCTTGACGCTGGCCAGCAAAAACGGATTGGCGACTTGGTTGGCCGACGGAAGCTTTATTTTCGGTGCTTATGGCAACTATGAACCTGGTTCATGGTCAAAAGGCGAAGATGGGAAGCTTGTCTATGGATCGGTACAGCCGTCTATGAAAAAAGCGTTGGCTAAGCTGAATGAATGGTATGAAAAAGGATACTTGGACAAAGAAGTTGGCATTTTGGACGAACAGACGGCGATCAAAAGCTTTGTCGCTGGAAAATCTGGAATCATTTCTGCTCCTCCTTGGGCTGCTGGATGGCCAATCGCAGATGCGTTGAAAAATAATCCAGGAGCCATTGTGGAACCATACCCACTGCCGAGTGGTCCGGATGGCAAAATCGGCCGGCGTGGCGAGGGATTGGTTACAGGCATGTTTTTGTTCAGCAAAGACTTTAAACATATGGATAAATTCTTCCAATACTTAGATGAAGCATACGCCTATGTGTATAATGACTCGAAATATTTTAAATACGGGTTGGCGGAAGGTTATGACTATGTGATGAAGAACGGCAAGCCCGTTTATGATGACAAGGAAATTCCAGGAGGAAGATTGGATCCAGGGGCTTATTTCATTACGGAAGCCATTCCGACCGTTCCGTACATGCTGTATGATCTAGTCGAGGAGTTGTATACAACGAAGCGTCAGCCGAAAAACGCCTATGAGTATACACGAATTGTATCTTTAGGCGAGTCGTTTATGAAAGCGGCTACAATCGTCAACCAACAAAATCAATACCGCATTGAAAACGAGTTTACAGGTCCGCCCACTAAAACGATGCAAAAACGCGGAGAGTTTTTGACGAAAATGGAACGTGAAACCTTTGCCAACATCATTTACGGACGGGCGCCGCTCAGTGCATTTGATGACTTTGTGAAAAAATGGGAAGAATCTGGAGGCGAACAAATAACAAAAGAAGTGAATGAATGGTATCAATCGGTAAAAGGAGCAAAGTAGCGGTTTCAACGATGGTGGGGTGCGGACGGGGGCGAGCAGTGAAAGAGAATTTACATCGATGTCCGCACCTGCTTTTTTGCAAGAGATGACGCCGGAAGGAGGAAACGGGTATGCAGTCGGCCGTCGATGTCAAAGGACAAACAACAGCGGTGGAAGCAAAGAGAGTTCAGAAAAGAAGAGGAACGTGGCAGTTGCATGTTATGTTGCTTCCTGCCCTCATCATTGTGTTGATTTTTCAATATGTTCCGATGCTAGGACTGGTCATGGCTTTTCAAGATTATGAGCCTTGGCTTGGCTTTTTCCATTCTCCTTGGGTTGGTCTCGAGCATTTTAGAACGATGTTTGAATATGAAGACGCTCGTCAAGTCATATGGAATACATTGGTCATTTCAACATTAAAAATCATCTTTAACCTCGGTGTGCCTTTGGCGTTTGCGTTGCTTCTCAACGAAGTATACGTGATGAAGTTTAAGCGGACGGTTCAAACGATCGTGTATTTGCCGCACTTTTTGTCATGGGTGATTCTGGGCGGGATCTTGATTGACATGCTTTCTCCTGAAGGGGGGATTGTTAACCGTTTTTTATCAATATTCGGTGTTAAGCCTATTTTCTTTCTTGGAGACAACGATTGGTTTCGTACCGTTGTTGTCGTTACAGATGTGTGGAAAGAATGCGGATTTAACACGATTGTATTTTTAGCTGCCCTTACTTCCATTAACCCATCGTTGTATGAAGCGGCTATCGTGGATGGAGCCAACAGGTGGCAACAAACTATTTACATTACGTTGCCTTCCATGTTGCCGATCATCATTGTGGTTGGAACGTTGTCGCTCGGAAACATTTTAAATGCCGGATTTGATCAAATTTTAAACTTGTACAATCCGCTTGTTTACAAAACGGGTGATATCATCGATACGTATGTTTACCGTGTCGGTCTCTTGAACGGGGATTTCAGTTATGCGACAGCTGTTGGATTGTTTAAATCGGTTATCAGCTTTATTCTCGTAGTCACAGGGTATCGTCTCGCTTATAAGTATGCGAACTATAAAATCTTTTAAAGGGAGGGGAGGTCTATGCATCATCACTACCAAAAAAGCTTGTCTTATAAACTATTCACGGTGTTTAACTATACTCTTTTAACGATCATTGCCGTTCTTTGCCTTTTGCCTCTCATCCATATTTTAGCCGTCTCATTCAGCGGCAGTGCAGCGGCGACCGCTAATCTGGTCGGACTGTGGCCCGTTGACTTTACGTTGGACGCTTATGAGAAAACGATTGGGAATGAAAATTTTTTGCGTTCCCTTTGGAATTCGTTTTTGCGTGTTGTATTGGGAACAGTCATTTCCATGGGAGTCATGTTATGCGCTGCCTATCCGCTGTCCAAAAGCGATGACGCCTTTCGCGGTCGGAAGCTCTACATGTGGTTTTTCGTGTTTACGATGTTGTTCCATGGCGGTCTCGTTCCGACTTATATGGTGGTGACGAAGCTCGGGTTGACAGATACGATTTGGGCGTTGATTTTACCGCCAGCTGTCAGCGCCTTTAACTTAATTTTGCTGGTGAACTTTTTCCGCACTTCGGTGCCGAAATCGCTTGAAGAGGCCGCTTTAATGGATGGCGCAAATCATTTTACGATTTTTTGGAAAATTTATTTGCCGATTTCGGTGCCTGCCATTGCGACGATTTCGCTCTTTACGATGGTTTTTCATTGGAACTCATGGTTTGACGGGTTGATTTATATGTCCGATGTGAAACATTACCCGTTATCTACGTTCTTACAAACGATTATTGTTCAACAGGATTTTACGAAAATGAGCGTCGATGCAGAAACATTGAAAAACTTATCTGAACGGACAGTGAAGGCGGCACAAATCTTCATCGCAGCTTTGCCGATGCTGATTGTTTATCCGTTTGTGCAAAAGTTTTTTGTGAAAGGGATTGTGTTGGGGGCGGAAAAAGAGTAACAGGAGGAGAAATTGACATGACGGCGGGATACGAACCTTGTTGGCTGCGGTATGAGCGGAAGGATCAATATAGTCGATTGCGGTTTGAGGAGATTGTAGCGAAAAGAACATCCCCCATTTTTCAAGCAGCCGTGGAAGAACTCCAAAAAGGGCTTCGTTCGATGATGGAGATTGAGCCGCAAGTGGTGCAGGAAGTAAATGAAACAGCTAATTCGATTTGGCTTGGGACGCTTGAAGATGAAGAGTTCAAGCGGCCATTAGAGGGAACACTTGTTCATCCGGAAGGGTATGTGATTCGATCGGATGTCGACGATGGACCGTTCCGTATCTACATTATTGGGAAAACAGATGCTGGTGTGTTGTATGGTGTCTTTCATTTCCTCCGATTATTGCAAATGGGTGAGAACATCGCCCAACTGTCCATCATCGAGCAGCCAAAAAACCGGTTGCGCATGATCAATCATTGGGACAATATGGATGGCAGCATTGAGCGCGGATATGCTGGACGGTCGATTTTCTTTGCCGGTGGCCAGTTTGTGAAGCAAAACCAACGGATAAAAGATTATGCACGATTGCTGGCTTCTGTGGGCATTAACGCCATCTCCATCAACAATGTCAACGTACACAAAACCGAAACGAAACTCATCACCGATCACTTTTTGCCTGACGTGGCGGAAGTGGCGGATATCTTCCGAACCTACGGAATCAAAACGTTTTTGAGCATCAACTACGCAAGCCCCATTGAGGTAGGAGGGCTTCCAACAGCAGATCCGCTTGATCCCGGGGTGCGAAGGTGGTGGAAGGAAACGGCGAAACGCATTTATCAATATATTCCTGATTTTGGCGGCTTTGTAGTCAAAGCGGATTCCGAGTTTCGTCCTGGCCCCTTTACGTATGGGCGCGATCACGCGGAAGGGGCAAATATGTTGGCGGAAGCGTTAGCGCCGTTTGGGGGGCTCGTCATTTGGAGATGCTTTGTCTATAACTGCCAGCAAGATTGGCGTGATCGGACGACCGATCGGGCAAAGGCAGCATATGATCACTTTAAGCCATTGGATGGACAGTTTCGTGAGAATGTCATCTTGCAAATTAAAAACGGCCCAATGGATTTTCAAGTAAGGGAGCCGGTTTCTCCGTTATTTGGCGCTATGCCGAAAACCAATCAAATGATGGAGGTTCAAATCACTCAGGAATATACGGGACAGCAAAAACATTTATGCTTCTTGATTCCACAGTGGAAAGAGGTGCTTGATTTTGATACGTATGCCAAGGGAAAAGGGTCGGAAGTAAAAAAGGTAATTGATGGATCGCTATTTGACTATCGATACAGCGGGATCGCAGGGGTATCTAATATTGGCAGTGACCCAAACTGGACTGGGCATACGTTGGCCCAAGCAAACTTGTATGGATTTGGGCGGCTCGCTTGGAATCCGGATTTGTCTGCCGAAGAAATTGCTAACGAATGGGTTGTGCAAACGTTTGGGGATGATTCACGAGTCGTCGAGACGATCAGTTGGATGCTTCTATCTTCGTGGAGAATTTATGAAAACTACACCTCTCCGCTTGGCGTCGGCTGGATGGTGAACCCAGGGCACCATTATGGTCCTAATGTGGATGGCTATGAATATTCGCATTGGGGGACGTACCATTATGCCGACCGCGACGGGATCGGTGTTGACCGGACGGTTGCTACGGGAACAGGATATACGGCGCAGTACTTTCCGGAAAATGCAGCGATGTATGAGTCGCTCGACACTTGTCCGGATGAGCTGCTCTTGTTTTTCCATCACGTTCCGTACACTCATCGGCTGCATTCAGGGGAAACGGTCATTCAACATATTTACAATACTCATTTTGAAGGGGTTGAGCAGGCGAAACAGCTGCGGAAACGATGGGAACAACTGAAAGGGAAAATCGACGAAAAACGGTATCATGATGTATTGGAACGATTGACGATCCAAGTGGAACATGCTAAAGAATGGCGAGATGTCATCAATACGTACTTTTACCGGAAGTCAGGAATAGACGACCAATACGGGCGGAAAATTTATCGGTGAATAGGGGAGAGGAGCATGAAGGTTGTAAACGTGCCAAGCAACGGGAGGGAGAAGTTTAAAAAGAATTGGAAGTTTTGCGTTGGCACCGGGCGGCTTGGTCTTGCTTTGCAAAAGGAGTATTTGGACCACTTGAAACTCGTGCAAGAGAAAATAGGGTTTCGATACATCCGCGGTCATGGCTTGCTTTCCGATGATGTCGGAATTTATCGAGAAGTCGAAATCGATGGGGAAATGAAGCCGTTTTATAACTTTACGTACATCGACCGGATTGTTGATTCGTATTTAGCGTTGAATATCCGGCCGTTTATTGAATTTGGATTTATGCCAAAAGCGCTTGCTTCGGGAGACCAAACAGTTTTTTATTGGAAAGGCAACGTTACACCCCCGAAAGATTATAACAAGTGGCGTGATCTCATCGTAGCGGTCGTTTCCCATTTCATTGAGCGATACGGGATTGAGGAAGTGCGGACATGGCTGTTTGAAGTATGGAATGAACCTAATTTAGTGAACTTCTGGAAAGATGCCAACAAACAGGAGTATTTTAAGCTGTACGAGGTGACAGCCCGAGCGGTAAAAAGCGTTGATCCTCATTTGCAAGTTGGGGGACCGGCCATTTGCGGAGGAAGCGATGAATGGATTACGGATTTTCTCCACTTTTGCGCCGAACGGAGGGTGCCTGTTGATTTTGTCAGCCGCCATGCCTATACATCGAAGGCGCCGCATAAGAAAACGTTTGAATATTACTATCAAGAGCTTGAGCCGCCAGAAGATATGTTGGAGCAATTCAAAACGGTGCGCGCCTTGATTCGCCAGTCTCCGTTTCCGCATTTGCCATTGCATATTACCGAATATAATACATCGTACAGCCCCATCAACCCGGTTCATGATACGGCGCTCAATGCAGCATACATTGCCCGTATTTTAAGTGAGGGGGGGAGATTACGTCGACTCGTTTTCATATTGGACGTTCAGTGATGTGTTTGAAGAAATGGACGTTCCGAAGGCGTTGTTTCACGGTGGGTTCGGTCTAGTTGCGCTTCACTCGATTCCCAAACCGACATTTCATGCGTTTACATTCTTTAATGCTCTAGGCGACGAACTGTTGTATCGTGACGGAGAGATGATTGTGACAAGGCGGAAAGATGGATCGATTGCCGCAGTGCTTTGGAATTTAGTGATGGAAAAAGGAGAAGGATTGACAAAAGAAGTGCAGCTGGTGATTCCAGTTTCATTTTCCGCTGTTTTTATCAAGCGGCAAATCGTCAATGAGCAGTACGGGAACGCGTGGAGAGTTTGGAAACAGATGGGGCGTCCCCGTTTTCCAAGCCGTCAAGCGGTGGAAACGTTGCGTCAAGTGGCGCAGCCTCATGTGATGACGGAGCAGAGACGGGCAACGGACGGTGTGATTCATTTATCTATTGTCCTATCAAAAAACGAAGTGACATTAATCGAGATTGAGCAAGTTCGAGATGAGACAAGCACATATGTCGGCTTAGATGATGGTGAAATAACATCGTATTCTTCATGAAAGATTACCAAAATGGTTTTGGAGGGACGAGATGGACGTAGTCACCATTGGCGAATCGATGGCCGTATTTACACCAACAAGTGTCGGCTTGATGAGACAGGCGACCACCTTTACTATGCGGATTGGCGGAGCGGAATCCAATGTCGCTGTCGGCCTTGCTCGATTAGGCCATCGTGTAGGATGGATCAGCAAGGTCGGAAGCGATGAGTTTGGAAAGGCGATTTTGTCTTTCCTGAAAGGTGAGGGAGTGGATGTCAGCCGGGTAAAAATGGATGGGGAAGCGCCGACCGGCATTTACTTTAAGGAACAAAGACGTCTAAACGATACGCGGGTATATTACTATCGCAAAGGATCAGCGGCGAGCAGGCTGACGCCTGCCGACTTGGATGAGAAATATATCGCGGAGGCAAAGTATTTGCATATTACGGGAATCACTCCGGCGTTAAGCGAAAATTGTCGTGATACGGTCTTTGCCGCCATGGCGATGGCTCGCCGTCATGGGGTGAAAATCGTTTTTGATCCGAATTTGCGGTTGAAACTATGGAATGAAGCGGATCGGGCCAAGGAAGTGATGCTTCGCATGGCAGCTGAATCAGATGTGGTTCTCCCTGGAGAAGCTGAGGCATCGTTTTTATTCGGAAAACAATCGGTTGAGGAATGGGGAAGCCGGCTGCTTGACATGGGCGCCTCGCTTGTTGTCATTAAACTAGGCGCAAATGGTGCCCATTATTTTACGAATGCGCATCATGAGTATGTTCCAGGGTTTCCTGTTGAAAGGGTAATCGACCCTGTCGGTGCTGGGGATGGGTTTGCAGCTGGGCTGCTATCCGGACTGCTTGAAGGACTTCGTTTAACAGAAGCGGTGCAGCGAGCGAATGCAGTTGGCGCGCTTGTGACAATGGTCGAGGGGGATGCTGATGGCATGCCGGAACGCGATGACGTCGAGCGCTTGATAAATCAGCGACGGGAAGATGTTACGCGATAAAGGAGATGAACCTACATGAAGGTAGTCCAAATGATTCGAGAGATTGGCATCATTCCAGTCGTCCGCGGTGCGACGGTTGATACTGTTCTTCCGCTGTCATTGGCTTTGCGGCAGGGAGGCATTCCAATCATGGAAATTACGATGGAAACAGCTGGGGCTTTGGCCGCGTTGGAAAAGGCTGCAAGGGAACTGAAAGATATGTTGATCGGTGCGGGAACGGTGCTGGACGCTGAAACAGCACAGAGGGCGATTTCAGCTGGGGCGCGGTTTATCGTTTCTCCCTTCCTTTCTATTGATGTGATTCAGGCGGCAAAACAAAATCGCGTTGTCAGTATCGCAGGAGGATTGACGCCGACCGAAATTGTGAATGCTTTTCAGCACGGGGCTGATATGGTGAAAGTATTTCCTGCTCATGTGTTTGGGCCAAACTATATTCGAAGCATAAAGGAGCCGCTCCCCCACATCCCCCTCATCGCAACTGGAGGAATCAATCTGAAAACGGCTGGAGAGTATATAAAAGCGGGAGTGGATGCCATCGGTGTCGGGAACTCGTTAGTGAAGGTTGAAGGGGCATTGGAAAACGATCAGTGGAAGATTATTGCCGAACGGGCAGCTCAATGGATGTCGATTGTGCACAAGGTGAGGGGAGAGAATGCGGGTGAATGAATCGCTGAGAAATTTGACAGGAAATATGTTCTTTCCTACATTGGAAGAAAACGCATGATCATGGATGTACTTTATCACTGCCATACTAGTATATAAGAAAAAGGGGAATCGCAAGGTGATCTTTACTGCCCAACAAAGCCAACAAATTAAAAGTTCTGTCAGAGGTTCGGCGCGCGACCAGTTGTACGAGATGCTAAAGGAAAAGATTTTGCGCCTTGAGTTGGAACCAGGAACAAAAATTTCCGAAAAGGAAATTGCTGAGCAATTGCATATTAGCCGCACCCCGGTGCGGGAAGCATTTCTCAAACTGGCGCAAGAAGAATTGCTTGATATTATTCCGCAAAGCGGAACCATTGTTTCGCGCATCAACTTGGAACATGTGGAGGAAGGGCGCTTTATCCGCGAGGTTGTCGAGAAAGAAGTGGCCGTTTTAGCTTGTACGAAATTGCGTCAAGATCATCTATTTGAAATGGAGAAGAATATTGCGATGCAAGAGTTGTGTGCCGAAAAAGGAAATTTTCTTGAGTTGTTTGAGCTTGATGAAAAGTTCCATCAGCTCATTTACGATGGCTGCCGAATGTCGCGCTCGTGGAAAATGGTGCAAAGTTTAAACAGTCATTTCAATCGTTTGCGTGTACTGAGACTATCATCCGATCTTGATTGGGACATTATTATTTCCCATCACAAGCAAATTTATCGGTTAATTGCGAATAAAGAAGCAGAGAAAGTGCGTCAGGTGATGGAAGAGCATTTGCGGCTTGTCGAAATTGAAAAAGACGTACTAAAAAGGCAGTATCCTCATTATTTTGTATAAGTTGTTGGAAGTTTCGCTTTGCGGGAGGGAGACAGTGTGCAGCCGTTCATTCATGAAAATTTTTTGTTGCAAAACAAGCATGCCGAAGTGTTATACCATGACTATGCGAAATCGTTGCCGATTATTGATTATCACTGCCATTTGAGCGCAAAAGAGATTGCGGAAGACAGGCGGTTTCATGATATGACGGAGCTTTGGCTCGAGGGGGATCATTACAAATGGCGGGCGATGCGGGCGCTGGGAGTCGAAGAAAAATATATTACAGGAAACGCTTCCCCTGAGGAAAAGTTTCAAGCATGGGCGAAAACGGTGCCGTATTGCATCGGGAATCCACTCTATCATTGGACGCATTTAGAGTTAAAACGCTATTTTCAAGTGGATGCCCTTCTGAATGAGCGGACGTGGCGTGAAATTTGGAATCATTGCAATGATTTATTGAGACAGGAAGGATTCTCAGCCCGCTCTTTCATGGTCAAATCTAATGTGGAGTGGATTGGGACAACGGACGATCCGCTCGATGATTTAGCTGATCATCAAGCAATTGCCCAAGATCCATCATTTCTAGTAAAGATTGTTCCGTCTTTTCGTCCTGATGCAGTCATTGAAATCAACCGCCCTTCGTTTTTAGACTATGTGGGAAAGCTAGGGGAAGCAGCTGGCCTGCCGATTCATGATTACGATCAGCTGCTGCAAGCCATTGAAAGCCGAGTGCGTTATTTTCACGAGAAAGGATGCCGGATGGCTGATCACGGCTTAGAATCGATGCCGTATTCAGAATGCGGTTGGAAGGAAGCAAACGATATTTTTCAAAAACGAAAAAATGGATTTGTCCTCAGCCGTGAGGAGGAGGAAAAATATAAAACTTTCACTTTATGCTTCTTAGCCCGATTGTACCACTCACTTGGTTGGGTGATGCAGCTGCACATCGGTTCGATTCGAAATACAAATGAAAAGATGTTCCGGCGTCTTGGTCCGAATACAGGATATGATTCGATTCATGACTTTTTCCTTGCCCAGCCGTTAAATGCCTTTCTTAATGAGCTAGAGCGTCGCGATCAACTGCCAAAAACGATTGTGTACACATTAAACCCCGCTTATAACTATATTGTCGCCTCAACGGTCGGCAATTTTCAATCAGAAGGGGTAAAAGGGAAAGTTCAATTTGGCGCAGCTTGGTGGTTCAATGATCATCAAGATGGCATCATCAGACACTTGACGGATCTTGCCAATGTCGGTGTGTTCAGCACGTTTGTCGGAATGTTGACCGATTCAAGGAGTTTTGTGTCTTATGTACGCCACGAGTATTTTCGCAGAATTGTATGCAATTTGATCGGTTCATGGATTGAAAAAGGAGAGGTGCCGCAAGACTATGATTTTTTAGGGAAAATCGTTCAAGATGTATGTTACTTCAACGCGAAACAATACTTTCAAGTCGGCGTGAGTGGGGGATGAGATCAGAATGAAAATGACGTTTCGCTGGTTCGGAAAGGAACATGATACTGTTTCATTAGATCATATTCGGCAAATTCCAGGAGTTGAAGGAATCGTTGGAGCTCTATATCATATTCCAGTCGGTGAAGTATGGCCGCTTGATGATATATTGGAACTCAAACGGCAGGTAAATGAAAAAGGATTTCATCTTGAAGTCATTGAGAGCGTCAACGTCCACGAAGATATTAAACTCGGTTTGCCCTCCCGAGATCGATATATTGAAAACTATAAACAGACGATTCGCAACTTGGCGAAAGCAGGAGTGAAAGTGATTTGTTACAACTTTATGCCGATTTTTGACTGGACCCGTTCCGATTTAGCCAAAAGGCGGCCTGATGGGTCGACGGTGCTCGCCTATGAGAAACAAAAGATTGAACAAATCGATCCGGAGGAAATGATCCGCCGCATTGAAAGCGGAGCGAACGGGTTTTTGCTTCCGGGATGGGAACCGGAACGCTTGAAAACAATCAAGCCTCTTTTTTCGCTATATAAAGGGGTAACCGAAGATGATCTATTTGATCATTTGCGTTACTTTTTGGAACAAATCGTTCCAGTAGCGGAAGAGTGTGGCGTTCGGATGGCTCTCCATCCTGATGATCCGCCCTGGTCGGTGTTCGGATTGCCGCGGATTGCGACCAATAAGGAGAATTTGGATCGAATCGTTCATATGGTCAACAGCCCTGCGAACGGGTTGACATTATGCTCCGGGTCGCTTGGAGCCAATCCGGCCAACGATGTTCCGGACATTTTCCGCCATTTTTTGCGAATGGGACGAGTGCCATTTGCTCATGTACGGAATGTCGAAATTCACGCGAACGGCGATTTTGAGGAAACGTCTCATCGCAGTTGCGACGGTTCGTTGAATATATGCGAGATCATGAAAGCGTTGCATGAAGCTAATTTTCAAGGGTACATTCGACCAGATCACGGCCGAATGATTTGGGGGGAACAAGCTCGTCCTGGTTACGGGTTGTACGATCGGGCGCTTGGCATTATGTACTTGCTTGGCATTTGGGATAGTTTGGAGAATGAAAAAAAGAAGCAGGAAGGTGAGAAGACATGCTCCCGATCCATCCAAGTTTAAAAAGCAAGGTAGCGGTTGTAACGGGCGGGGGTGGGGTATTATGCAGCTGCATGGCGAAAGAACTGGCCCGCCAAGGAATGAAAGTGGCGATTTTAAACCGAACGCTCGAGAAAGCTGAAAGAATCAAGAATGAAATTGAAGAGCGAGGAGGTGAGGCGCTGGCCATTTCGTGCGATGTTCTGGATGTCGAACGCGTCAAACAGGCGGCAGAAATGGTAGCGGACGTTTACGGGCCGTGCGATGTCCTGATTAATGGGGCAGGTGGAAACCATCCGCAAGGCATTACGACAAAGGAAATACTCGAGTTGCAGGATCTAGAGAATCAAGACATTACAACGTTTTTCGACTTGACGACAGAAGGGTTTTCCTATGTTTTTGATTTAAATATTCTTGGGACGATCATCCCGACGCAGCATTTTCTTAAACAGATGATAGGAAGAGGGGGAACCATCATCAATATTTCCTCGATGAGCGCTCCGCGGCCGATGACGAAAGTGCCGGCGTACAGTGCGGCTAAAGCGGGAATTGAAAACTTCACGAAATGGCTGGCTGTGCATGTCGCTGAGATCGGGGTTCGCGTCAATGCGATTGCCCCGGGATTCTTTTTGACGAAACAAAATGAACATCTTTTGAAACATCCTGACGGATCGTATACAGAGCGGACGAAAAAAATTTTGATGCATACACCGATGCGGCGGCTCGGCAAGCCGGAAGACTTGCTGGGGACGCTGCTTTGGCTTGTGGATGATCAAATGAGCGGATTTGTCACTGGAACGACTGTTCCTGTTGACGGCGGCTTTTTGGCTTATGCCGGAGTTTGAAGGGAGGGTAAACAAAGCCTCCCCTCTTTTTTTAACTTATGATATACTGGTAAAAAACAAGAAAAGGTGGATGAATTATGCGCACCGGCTTGCTGGATGGAAAGTTGTATCGGGCTTGTGAATGGATTACAAGACTTGCATACATCAATCTGTTGTGGCTTTTTTTTACCGTCCTTGGACTGGTCATTCTCGGCATTGCGCCGGCGACGGTGGCGCTGTTTACGATCGTAAGGAAGTGGCTTCTCTTTCACGATCACGATGTTCCAGTACTGAAAACATTCGTTCTCACGTATAAAAATGAATTTTGGCGGGCGAACCGGATTGGGCTTTTGTTGATGGCGGCAGCGTATATTTTCTATATCGATCTTTTATACCTCGCCCACGTGCCAATAGAATGGAGGTTTCCGTTTTCTGTTGCTTTGCTGGTCATTTTCATTTTTTATACAGTGACGCTTTTATATGTATTTCCGATCTATGTGCATTACGAATTGCGCTTTTGGCAATATATCAAATATGCCTTTCTCATTGGAATGGCCAATCCACTCATGACGCTCGTGATGCTGATGAGTGTTGGGGTCTTGTTCGTCTTATTGATGTATATTCCGGGGCTGATCCCGTTTTTCAGCATCAGTTCGCTCGCCTTGGTGGTGATGAGCGGCGCATTGCGTGTATTTCGCAAAACAGAAGAAAGGCTGCAGGTCAGGAAACAAGGGGGATGGTAGGAACGCCTGCCCTTAAGGGGATGTAGGAAAAGATTCATCAAGGCTTAAAAGAAGCTGAAGCGGACTAAGGCGTTGTCAGCACAAGCGATTAAAAAGGCTGGTTTAAAAGGATGCTTGTCTTCTCGATGAAACACCGGATATAGAAGTGAATTCGTTCAATACGGCATATATTAGAAAGAGGATGCCTCCATAGCCATCAAGTTAAGAAAACAGGAATAAATGACAGAAGGAAGGACAATGGAAACAGAAGGCGAAACGAAAAGGGGCCGCGTACGTGACGCGACGCTCCCACTCAATATATGTATAT
>NZ_JHUS01000040.1:0-1545 GCF_000691465.1 Geobacillus sp. CAMR5420 | reverse complement strand
TAGAAGGCCGGTGAATTAATGGGGCATAGACTTCCCACATGTCGAATTTTGGAGGCCATTCTCCCCGCCGTTTGGCGCCAAAGGATGGGAAGACGAGCAGGACTTCCTGCTCCCAATTCCGGTTTTGCGCACGCCAAAGAGCCGGTCCCCCCTCGTTTTTTTCGAAACCGGCACAATCGCTTCAGATTTTGCACGACGGCGGTCAACAGCGCCTGTTCTTCCATGGCGTAAAGGCCCCGGCTTCGGGCCCGGTCCAGCCCGTGACATTCCTTCCCTTCGGCGAACACATGCTCACAACGCGTGCGAAGGGCTTGAATGGATCGATAGCCGCCCTGTTGCTGAATGAGCCTCGCTTGATTGCGAATCTGAACGTCTCGGACTTTCGCCTGGCGCTTTGCTTCCTGAGCGGGATCCTTCGCCCGGCGCTTCCAGGTTGGAATCTCCTCCATCTCCTTGCGGCGCAACGGCACGAGCGGTGTGATGCCTTGAACGAAGAGCGCTTCCAGATACTCGGTGGTGCCATACGCTTTGTCCGCAGACAAGGTCCGAATCGTAATCGACGGGTGGCGAAACTGAATCGAAGCCAGCTGCTCCAAACTCGTCTCCCGTTCCGCCGTTCCAGTGGCGAGGCTGGCCCGTCTGGATAAAATCACGCGCGACTGGACATCGATGACGTCGTGCACCAGATACCGAGGATACGCTTCCTGCCCTTTGCCTTTCTTGTACAACCGGGCATCCGGATCCGTCACGCTTCGATGGGTCCGGTTGGAAAACGTGGCTCCACGGAAGTTTCCCCGTTCTTCGGCATGGACGCGTTCCCCTGATTTTGGAGACGGAGAGGGTGGGTCGTCATCCGGATCCCGGGCCTCGGTCTGTTCATCTTCCCGGGCAGTGCGGGCCAGATAGTCTTCCAACGTCTCCACCGGAGCGAGCTTGACCTCCCGCAAGCTGTGGATCGAGGCATTCGCCCGCACTTGGGTGCCGTCAGCCGCCGCATGGACATCCGGCGAGACCAACCCCGCCGCGATGCATTGATCCACCACATAGGTCATCAGCCGGTCAAAGATTCCATGTTGGCGCCAGCGTTTCCGTGTTTTGACGAGCGTCGTTCGATCCGGCAGTGTGGGGTGATGAGGATCCGGATGGAGCACGGATTCAAAGTCGAGACCGCAAAACCACAAGTATCCGGCATGCATGGGGAGGATCTCATACAACTCCCGCTCAGAGTGGTCGAACAAATACGAGAGCAGCATTAGGCGAAGCAGCCGTTCCGGATCCGCCGCCGGGCGACCCGTTTTTTCCGTGTACAGGGGAGCCACCCAATCGTGAATGACGGAAAAGTCAACCGCTTCGTTGATTTGGCGCAAGATATGATGTGGAGGAACCAGTTCTTCCATGTCGATGACTTGAAACAGACGAGGCTGAGTCGAAGGGTTTTTGGGGGCTTTCATGATCCGCTCACGCTCCATTCCAACGATTTTTCTTCCTTTTTCGACATAAGCCCCCTAAATCCCTGCCTCAGGGTGTACTTTTTTCACCGGCCTT
>NZ_JHUS01000039.1:0-177358 GCF_000691465.1 Geobacillus sp. CAMR5420 | reverse complement strand
CATAGCCATCAAGTTAAGAAAACAGGAATAAATATATGCCTGATTTGACCATCCTTTTGAAGACCTCATAATGTCTTAGAAAGGGTGGTTTTTTTGAAGACGTCCTTATCTCTCCGAGAAGAATGGCATTGTTTTTTAGACGGATTAAGAAGCGTGTTATCGTGCGAAGAACTTGAACATATGGCCCGAGATCATCAATTTATTCAACGAAAGGGGAAATTACGCGCCCATGATTTTGTGGCACTTTGCACATTTCTCCAGGAAGGAGGCGGTCAAAAATCATTGGTGCAGCTTTGCAGTGCTCTAGCTCTCAAGCAAAACACCTTTCTGAGTGCGGAAGGGCTCAATCAACGGTTTAATGAAAAAGCGGTGAGTTTCCTCAAAGCGGTGTTTGAAAAACTGCTCATTCATCAGACTCAGGAAGCCCGTCACTTATGTCAAAGACATTCGCTGTTTCGCCGGATTCGCATTCTCGATTCCACGTCGTTTCAACTGCCTCCTGAAATCCGGGGGATTTACGAGGGATGTACGGGGCCTGGGGTGAAAATTCAGCTAGAATATGAATGGCTAGAAGGGAAGTTTCTCCATGCGGATGTCGAAGATGCCCGTCATCACGACGCCGCCTACGGAGCGTCCCTTCTATCGACCATCCAAGAGGGAGACCTTTGTTTGAAAGACTTAGGCTATTTTTCGCTTGAGGGATTGCAAGCCATTCATGACGCCGGAGCCTTTTATATTTCCCGGCTCAAACACAATGTAGGGATTTACCAAAAAGAAGGAGACCGATTTCGAAAATGGGAACCAGAGGATTTCCTTGCGGTGTTACAACCCGGAGAAACCATGGAACTGGAACATGCGTATGTCAGTGGAAAGAAAGTTCATCAACCGCGGCTCATTGTGTATCGGCTGACCGAAGAACAGGAGCGACAGAAGGAAGGACAATGGAAACAGAAGGCGAAAACGAAAAGGGGCCGCGTACGTGACGCGACGCCCCCACTCAATATATGTATATATCACCAATATTCCAGCGATTTATACCTCTTTGCACGAAATTCATACGCTGTATTCTCTTCGCTGGCAAATTGAAGTGGTATTTAAGACATGGAAATCCCTGTTTCACATTCATCGATTCAAACCGATGAAAGGGGCTCGCTTTCAGTGCCACCTGTATGGAACGTTGATTGCCTTATTGATCAGCTCCACTGTCATGTTTAAAATGCGGGAATGGCTCTATCGAAAACAGAAAAAGGAATTGAGCGAATATAAGGCGATGAGTATGATCAAGGAGTTCGGTATGGATTTCTTTCAAGCCTTATGGTGTTCTGAGGCGTTAGTTGTCCAACTCCTTTTAAAACTGTGTGACATCATCGCTCAACACGGAAAAAAATCAAGGCGTTATACAAAAAAGAGCGCTTTAGACATTATCGAGAGTTTGGTCATCATGCCGGTGTCGTAAGAAATTCCCGCCTCATACCATGAAAAAAACCTTCTATTAGGGAAGGTGTATTTGGCATGCCTATCTTTATATATTCTCACGGTCACAGCCTCCAAAGATGAAAAGTGAAGCCTTGGAGCGAGTAGCTCCAAGGCTTCACTTGATGGCTATGGAGGATGCCTCGTTGTTGTTGAGACATCCTCTTCTTTGCTGGAGACACCTATGTGCTTTTGGCTGTCTATTTGTGGTCGATAATAGCCCAATATGCGGGTTTGACTTTGTAATCCGGTCCAAAAACGAACGGCGCATCTTTTCCTTTCCCTTTTTCCACTTTTGCGTACGGAGCGTTCGGGTCAACCACAACATTCCCGTTGGCGTCATAGTACACATCCGCACGGCTGTCGAGCCACGTATGATTGTCGGCGATGCCCCAGAAGGTGACGTTGCTAATTTTATCGCTCAACTTTTCATACAGTTTGAACAAACGATCATAGCGCGCTGCCTGATCCAAAAACTTTTGTTTTGGAATGGCGTCATACGACGGGTAGGCGCGCGGCGGCCAGCCGTACATGCTCACATCCAGCTCCGTAATTTGATTGTCTAACCCTAGATCGGCAAACATGTTGATCGTTTTTTCGATTTCTTCTTCAGAAGGCCAGCCAATTTGGATGTGGGACTGGTGGCCAATCCCGTCAATGGGAACGCCTTCTTCTTTTAATTGTTTCACTAAGTTATAAAGAGCGCTTCGCTTCGGTTCCACTTCGGTATTGTAATCGTTGATGTACAGTTTAATCTTGTTGCCGCCATATGTTCTCGCCGTTTGGAATGCTACCTTGATATAATCGATGCCGGCGATTTGATACCACGGGGAATTGCGCAACTTTCCATCATCCCCGACTACCTCGTTCACGACGTCCCAATATTTGATGTCATCTTTATACCGCTCGACAATCGTTTTAATATGGGTTTCGAGCCGTTTCAGTAACAGCTGTTTATTTTGTTCACGCTTTGCAGGATCGGTTTCATTGACCATCGGCTTGCCTTCCTTGTCAAGAAAGAACCATTGCGGTACTTGGCTATGCCAAACGAGGGTATGGAAGCGGATATCCATATGATGTTTTTTAGCAAATCGAACGATTTGATCCGCCTCAGCAAAATTGAATTTTCCTTCTTCGGGTTGGATGTTGATCGGTTTCATAACGTTCTCGGCGACAATGCTGTTAAAATGGCGTTTCAGCATTTGGACGTCTTTTTCGTTTTGCAGCTGATAAGGTTCAACAGCTGCCCCAATAGTGAATGAATGTTTGTAGCGCTGGTCGAGTTGCGGGGCGTGCAATGCGCTGATTCGCGGCTTTTTAGCGTACGATGGTTCCGTTTTTGCCAATGCATTCGTCATCCCTAAAGGAAGCAGCAGCATAAACGAGAATCCAACGATCATCGCTTTCCGTGATTGTTTCCACACGATTGGGTCTCCTCCTTACTATTAGTGATTATTCATCGCAAAATGACATGAACAACAGAAAGCGCTTACCACTCCCTTTCTTTGTTAGTAGTCAACTTAGCGAGACAGATGCCGGATTGCGCGAGAAGACCGATAGTTGTCGAGAGGTTGACCTGATTTTATTTTAACAACACCAACTTGGTTTATCAATTAAATATACTAAGTTTTTTTATTATTAGAAAAACGGAAGCGGTCATTTTCATGTCTGGGTAAATCCGCTCTGTTGATTCACCGCTTCACGCCAGGGAGGAAGAGCAGGACCTACTAGGAAGGTTTTTCAGAAAGAAATCAAGACGGTGGGGCTCGCTTATTCAACCATCAACCTTTGAAGGAAGAGGAATATGAACCATGACGTCGATGGTGTGGAAGCCTAGATTCTGACAGGAATAAGGATTGATGTTCCTCCTGTAGCAGAAAGACGCTTGAAAGTTTGAAAAATTCTTTATAAAATTAGTTTATAGGGTAAACATACTTAGCGAACCCAAGCGATTGAAGGAATTCAAATTTCAGAAAGGAATAGAGCGATGACTGTTACGGTTCAAACGGTGATAGAACGATTGACAGCCGGTGCAGAGCGCCTTTCCTCTACAGTAGATACGCTTAAATATGGGGATCCGGGCACGGAGGTGAGAGGGATCGCCGTCAGTTTCATGCCTACGTATCGCGTCATTGAGCAAGCTGTCCGAATGGGAGCCAATCTTCTCATTACTCATGAAGGGTTGTTTTATAGTCACGTTGACCATGATGAAACGGTAAAAAACGACCCGGTGTATCAAGAAAAAGTTCGCCTAGTCCGTGAGTCAGGCATTGCCATTTATCGTTTTCACGACTACTGGCATCGCTACCAGCCTGACGGGATTGTGGATGGTTTAGTCCGGGCTTTGGGGTGGGAGTCGTATGTTTCTAAATACGAACCGACCGCTGCAATTTTGACAATCCCTAGGATGTCGGCTACGGAGATGGTCAGTAAAATAAAGGAAAGACTAGGCATTTCATTCATAAGGGTTGCGGGGGACATCTCGGCCTTATGTACACGTGTCGCACTGCTGACCGGATATCGTGGCCACGGATCTTTGGCGATTCCGTTGTTTGAAAAAGAGAAGCTTGATGCAATCATTTATGGTGAAGGACCTGAATGGGAAACGCCGGAATACGTTCGAGACGCCGTACAGCAAGGGAGGCAAAACGTATTGGTAGTGTTAGGGCATGCAGAAAGTGAGGAACCCGGTATGAGATACTTGGCTGAGAAGCTAAGAGCCATGTTTCCGGCCATTCCTGTGTATTTTATCTCGGAAAAACCGCTTTTTCATTTCTTGTAATCGTTGAAGGAGGAAAGAAAAATGATACTTGGCAAAGGGCAGAAGCTGTTGTTTATTGGCGACTCGATAACGGACTGCGATCGCGCCAAGCCAGAGGGGGAAGGATTATTCGGCGCGTTAGGCACAGGATATGTATCTTATGTCGACGGTCTTTTGCAAGCCGTTTATCCGGAACTTGGGATTCGGGTTGTCAATAAAGGAATCAGCGGCAATACGGTTCGGGATTTGAAAGCAAGATGGCAGGAGGATGTGATTGCTCAAAAGCCGGACTGGGTATCAATCATGATTGGGATTAACGATGTTTGGCGGCAGTACGATTTGCCATTCATTAAAGAAAAGCATGTGTACGTGGATGAGTACGAAGAAACGCTCCGCAGCCTTGTGATGGGGACAAAGCCGCACGTTACAGGAATCATCCTTATGACTCCGTTTTATATCGAAGGGAATGAACACGATCCGATGCGTCGGACCATGGACGAGTATGGTCTCGTTGTCAAACAAATTGCCGAAGAAACAAACAGTATATTCGTTGATACCCAGGCTGCGTTTCACGAGGTATTAAAAACTCTTTATCCGGCGGCATTGGCTTGGGATCGCGTTCATCCGTCTGTGGCCGGACATATGATTCTAGCAAGAGCGTTTTTGAAGGCGATTGACTTTGATTGGGGGAAATGAAATAACACCCAGCTGCTTGAAGGAACAGACATGTTTCTAAAAAAGCAAGGACTATCGTTTGGGAGAAAAAAGGGGGATCGGGATGCATAAAGTCATGTTAGTCGATGATGAAATGTTTGTGCGGGAAGGCATGAAAACGTTGATTGATTGGGAAGGATGCGGATATCGAATTTGTGGGGAGGCGGATAATGGAGAGCAGGCGCTCCGTGAGGCAGCCAGGTTGCGTCCCGACCTTATCGTGACAGATATTCGGATGCCAGGAATTGATGGGCTTGAATTGATTCAGAGGGTATCCCGAAGCGGACAAACAGGAACGAAGTTTATTGTAGTCAGCGGATACAATGACTTTTTCTACGCGCAACAATCGATTAAATATGGGGTTTGCGACTTTTTATTAAAACCGATTGATAAAAGAGAGTTTGAACAGTCGTTATCAAGAATGGCGGAAGTATTGAATCAGGAGAAGGAAACGAGAAAGAAGCAGCAAGCTGAGTTTTTGTTTTATGAATGGGTTACAGGAAAAAAGGGGACAAGTCTCAGGGAAATGGGAGATTGGGGAGTCTCTTCATCTATACTTTCGGGTTATGCGATCATCGAGATCAACGGCAAGGCCGATATGGTTCATCTAGCTGCCGATGCCGCCTACAAAACTAAAATTAAGGAGATTTATCATCGCGTTGTCAAACAGCCGATTCATTTCCCAATCTATGAGCACGGAAGGCAGCGATATGGGCTGTTATTTATTGGGGAGGGCGAAGAGGAGATACGTCATAATCTATACCGGTTCTCTGAGCAACTCGTGAACGTTCCTCTTGATGTGACGATTTATGTTAGCGCTTTTTCGTCGCCTGCTGATTGTCTTCAAGAACGGATTCGGGAAGCAGGTGAAGCGTTGCGTTATAAATACGTCAACGACGAGAGAATCGTTTTTTATGAACAGGTAAAAGAAATCACGCTTTCTTATCCCAGCGTTGATGATGGACAATGCCAAACATTGGTGGAGTATATAGAAGAGGCGCGGCTGGAGCAGCTGATGACCGCCATGAAAGATCTGTTCGCCCAGTTTCGCGCCCGTCGCTTGTCTGCTGAGGCTGTGCAGACGTTTGTTCTTTATTTCGTACAGAAAGCGCTTCAGCTCGTCAAACGAGCAGGAGCGTGTGAGGAACAACTGACGACTTTGCCCCGAGTGCTAGAATGTCAAGACTATCCTTTCCGTTTGGAAGAATTGAAGAAAAGGATGATGGATTTTGCGGTGGAATGTTGCTGGGTAGTGGAAGAACAAAGGAAGCCGCCTTCACTATGTGAAATTCATAAAATAAAGAGATATATTGAGGAGCATTATGCTGAAAACCTCAGCCTAAAAAGCATCGCTAAACAATTTTATATGAACCCCGTTTATTTAGGCCAACTGTTCAAAAAAACATATGGTCTCTATTTTAAAGAGTTTTTGTTGCAGCTGCGCATTGGTGAGGCAAAGAAGCTTCTGCGGACGACGAATTTACGCATCTATGAAGTGGCGGAGAAAGTAGGTTTTGGGAGCGTGGATTACTTTGTTACACAATTTGAAAAAATGGAAGGGCTTACACCTTCGGAATACCGAAAGAAGTCAACGCGTTCCATATTATAGAAAATGGCTTGAGTCATTCCATCATATGGGGTTGAAAAATAAATTGACTTTTCTCTATTTGTTTGCTGTGTTGATTCCCACTACCGTCACGAACGGATTGTTTTATTATGTGGTGACGAATCAAGTAAGAACACAGAAATTGCACGATGCCTCATTAGTAATAGAACAATTGGCAAAAGATTTTGAGCAAGGCATCGATCAAGTTGTTGGCATTTCCTCTCTGTTATATACGGACAGCCGAATTAACGAAATGCTCGATCGCCAGTATACTTCGGATGCGGAATACGTCCAGCATTATCATGATGTATTTCCCGAATTTAACAAGTATCGTTATATGCATCCTTTTATTCATTCCATCGTTTTTTTTACCGACAATTCGACTGTTATCTTTTCCGGTTCCGTTCAGCCCATTACTCCTCAGCTCCAACAAGCTGATTGGTACAGGGACATACGTTCATTTCCTGTCCTAGTCCGCACGGGACGTTCGCTTAGTATTGTCCGAAAGTTGGATTATTTCTCCTTTTATAATAAGACAAACAGGATGGTTCGAATTGAATTAGAACCGATGGCTATCGATCATCTGCTTCGCACTAGGGCGTTTCCTGGAGAGATTTATGTTGTTGATCGTCAAGGAAACATTCAATATTCGACTCGTGTGCAAAACAACGTTCATAATAAGGGGAAGCCACCTGCCCGGACCGAGAAGGGACGCATAGTTATATCCCACCGTTATAAGACGGCTCATTACCTCCATGGCTGGAGCATTGTTGGCGTCGTTTCCGAGGAAAAACTGGTGAACAACACTCGTTATTTCATGGCTTTTATCTTTTCGATCGCTTTTGTGAATTTCGTTGTTCCTACCATCATTCTTTTTCTTGTCTCTAAACCATTGCACGCAAGAATCGTCAATATTTTGAGTTACATGAAAAAGGTGGAGAGGGGGAAATTTGAAACGATCCATTCGGAACTTTATGATGATGAAATCGGGCAATTGGCTAAGGCGTTTAACCGTATGTCATTAACGATCAAGCGGCTCATTCAAGATGTTTATATGGCTAACATCCAAAAGAAAGAAATGGAACTGCAAAAAAAGCAGGCTCAATTAAATGCCTTGCAAAGTCAAATGAATCCTCACTTCCTTTTCAATGTGCTCGAAACGATTCGAATGAGAAGCCTCATGAAACATGAAGATGAAACTGCTGAAATGATCGAACATATGGCAAGAATTTTGCGGAAATCCATTTCATGGGGAAGTGACTGGGTCAAAGTGCGGGAGGAAATGGATATTGTTTCCCGGCTGCTTTCCATCCAGCGCTATCGATTTGGGGATAAGCTTCAGTATAGGATCGATATCGATGAGTCTGTCTTAGAACATACGATTCCGAATATGATCATCCTCCCGTTTGTTGAAAATGCATGTAAACATGGGGTGGAGTCCAAAGCAGGAAAAGGAAACATTGATATACAAGTGCGTGCAGAAGGACCGTGGTTGACGTTTACGATTCGCGATAACGGCCCGGGCATGAATGAGCAGCAATTGCTGCAACTCTGGCGTTCTCTCAATGAAGAGGAGGGGATTACTGAGCACGTAGGTGTTAGAAACGTCTACTATCGCCTTAAAATGTATTACGGTGAGCATTTTACGTTCCAAATGTACAATGACCGCGGATTCGTTGTTTTTTTCTCTCTCCCGATCGATCAGGCTTCGTCAAGCAACTATGTGAAGTAGGTGTCTCGAAAACAAAACGGGGCACCTTTTTGTTCATATGAGGGACACTAGAAAATTTATCCTGTTAAAGAACCGTGTCCATCTGTCATGCTCGTTCGAAAGCGGCTCTTTGCCATCTTTGGCAACGAACTGCCCCTGAGGGTTCAAGGCCCAGAGGATGGATCTTTAGAAAGACGGTGATGAAGGAGCAAGTTGCTTCGCCGTTTTGGCATCGGCTGCTCGTCTCATATCATACGACGTGAGTGAGGGGCTTGCTATTGTTCACCAGCCTTTTCAGGGAAGTATGGCAGCGTTTAGATTTGCCAGGAATTCATTGGTTGCCCTTCTTGTCACCACCACAGCTGCTAGGTGACAACGATGGAACAGGGGAGATCGGAACTTGTTGATTACAACTGCCATCGTTCCATATCTTAACTTTTTTAAATATCGCCTTAAGTTTGTTAGGTTAAGAAAAAAGAAAAGCGATGTTACAATGGAAGCGATTACAAGAAAGGGGGCGAGATAATGGGCAATGGACAACTGATGATTAAAGGGGGGAGAGGAGTGAAAACAGCGCGAAAAAAAACGTGGGGAATCGTCTTTCTTTGCCTAATGATGATCGTAGCATTAGTGGGCTGTAAAGAAAGCGCAAGTGTGGACAATAAGGGAAATCCCTCATCAGCTGATGATAAGAAGCCATTTACTTTCACGTATTTTAACGCTGGAACATCAAAGAAGAACATCGAAGCCAATCAAACTAAAATCGGGAAAATATTTGAAGAGCAAACTGGGGTTAACGTCAAAATGGAATTTTTGGTGGGGGATATTAACACGAAAATTGGTACTATGATTGCCAGCGGGCAATATCCTGACGTATTGGTTCCGGATATTGCAATCGACAAGGTTCTCGATGCTAAGGCATTTATTCCTTTGAACGATCTGATTGATAAGTACGCTCCTAACTTAAAGAAATTATATGGTCCTTATTTGGAACAATTAAAGGCTGAAGACGGCAAGATTTATTTCCTGCCGTTTGGAGTTAATCACGGATATATTCCGAATCCTGACATTGATCAAGGAGCGTTTTGGATTCAACGCCGGGTGCTTAAAGAATTTGGCTATCCGAAGATTAAAACATTGGACGAATACTTTGACTTGATTGCCAAGTATAAGGAGAAGCATCCGGAAACAGATGGGAAACCAACGATTGGCTTTACTGCTTTAACTTATGACTGGCGGTTTTTCGTCATTTCTAACCCTCCTGCTCATTTGGCTGGATATCCGAATGACGGTGAAGTTATTGTCGACATGAAAACGCATGAGGCTAAGGTATATGGAAATGGGGAATATACGAAACGGTGGCTGAAAAAGCTCAATGAGATCAATGCGGCTGGGTTGTTCGATAAGGAAGCGTTTGTTTCAAATTATGATGAATATTTGGCAAAAATTGCCTCTGGCCGTGTGTTAGGATTTTTTGATTACGGATGGCAAGTCAACCAAGCACTGAACTCATTGCTGCAGGCAGGAAATGATGACTTGCGTTACATGCCGTTGCCAATCGTTTTTGACAAAAATATCAAGGATCAATATATTGATCCGCCGTCTTTCGCATCGAATCGCGGTATCGGGATTACAGTCAGCGCCAAAGATCCTGTTCGCATCATCAAATATTTCGATAATATGGCGAAAGAAGAAAATCAGAAGCTGATGACATGGGGAATCAAAGGGGAAACGTATGAAGTGGATGAGAAAGGGCGTTTCTATCGAACACCAGAACAAATCAAGAAGACGTCCGATGAACAGTTCCGTGAACAGTTTGGCTTCTCGTATTTTGAGTGGTATTGGCCGCGCGGCAACGGGGTGTTCTCGGATGGAAATGCGTGGGAGCCGCGCCGGCAGCCGGAAGTTGCCCAAGCTAGCTATACAGAAGGGGATAAGAAAATCTTAGCGGCCTATGGGGCAAAAGTATTTTCTGATTTATTTGCCAAACCGGATGAGCGGCCTTGGTATCCGGCGTGGAGTGCGCCCATCAAACAAGGTTCTCCGGCTCAAATTTATCAGCAAAAGAAACAAGATTTACAGAGAAAGTATTTCCCAAAATTGGTGCTTGATCCGCCAAGCAAGTTCGAGAAAAACTGGAAAGAATATGTGAAGGAATACAATAAATTAGATATTAAAGCATTTGAAGATGAAATCACAAAATATGTAAAAATGAAAGTTGAACAGAGCCAGAAATGAGAGAAAAACGGATCAGTCTGGGCCGGTCGGCTGTGAATATATAGTTGGCCGTGCCCTTCTTTTCTGAAAAAGGAGGATGTAAGGGATTTTGTCGAAAAATATTTTTTGGACACCCCTGAGAGGCCGCAAAGCCTTGATACATCAACATTTCTAGAGGGAGGAAGGAAAAGTGGAGATTGAAAAGCATATAAAAACTATCACACCGGCCCCCGCTGCAGTGGAATCCCACTTATCTAAACGGAAAAACATCTGGAAAAAAATAGTGCAGCAAAAAACATTGATTTTGATGAGCTTTCCGTTTTTGATTTGGTTATTTATTTTTAAATATTTGCCGCTGTGGGGGTGGACCATCGCTTTCCAAGATTATCGCCCCGGCTTGCCGTTCAGTGAACAAGAATGGGTCGGATGGAAGCACTTTCTTTTTCTTTTTCAAGATGAGGCCTTTTTTCGAGTGTTGCGGAATACGTTAGCGATGAGCATCATCAACCTCGTTCTCGGATTTGTGACGGCTATTACGTTAGCGATTTTATTAAATGAGTTGCGCAATGGAAAATTTAAGCGAATTGTTCAAACGATTAGCTATATGCCGCACTTTTTATCGTGGGTCGTTGCGGCGAGCATCATTTCCTACGCTTTGTCATTAGAAAATGGCATTGTCAACATTGTTTTGCAAAAATTGCATGTTATTGACGAACCGATTTTATGGCTAGGGGTTGGAGAGTATTTCTGGGGAATCATTGGCGCCTCAGAAGTGTGGAAAAACCTAGGGTGGAACACCATTATTTATTTAGCGGCGATCGCCATGATTGATCCAGAACAGTATGAGGCGGCGGAAATCGACGGAGCTTCTCGCTTGCAACGCATTTTTTATATTACACTTCCTTCTTTAAAGCCTACGATTGTCATTTTGTTGATTATGAATTTAGGGAATATTTTGGAGACCGGGTTTGAACCCCAATATTTGTTAGGGAATCCGATGAACCTCGATTATTCAGAAAATATCGACATTTTTGTGCTGAAGTATGGTATCGCTATGGGGAATTTTGCTTTGGCTACTGCTGCTGGGATTTTTAAAACCGTTGTCAGTTTTATCTTTCTGTTTAGCGCAAATTATATTGCTAAACGTTTGGGACAGGCTAGATTGTTTTAAGAAGATGATTTTGTTAGGGGGAAAGGAGATTGAAGCAGATAGTGAAAAGGTGGAGGATGCGTTATGCGTCATGGGGAGATATGGTTTTTGATGTTTGCAACTATAGTTTAATGCTCGTTCTTTGTGTCGTTATGCTTTATCCGATGTTGAATACATTGGCCATTTCTTTAAACGATGCCAATGACGCGATTCGAGGGGGGATTTATCTTTGGCCTCGGGAGTTTACACTTTATAACTACAAATATGTGTTAAAGGAAAATACGCTACTTAATGCGTTGCTCATTTCGGTTTTAAGGACCGTTTTAGGCACCGCCATCTCTGTTTTCTGTACAGCGATGGTGGCTTATGTCATCAGCCGGCCGGAATTTGTTTTTCGTAAGTTTGTCACGATTGCTTTTATCTTGACCATGTATTTTAATGGGGGGTTAATTCCTACCTATTTGCTGATGAGGGATCTCCATCTGATCGGGACGTTTTGGGTATATATTATTCCAGGCATTATTGGGGTCTTTAATTTGATTGTGATCCGTTCATTTATTGAAGGCTTGCCGAACAGCCTGATCGAATCGGCACGGATTGACGGAGCAGGGGAATTTCGGATATTTCTTCAGATTGTATTGCCCCTTTCCTTGCCTGTGCTGGCCACAGTTTCCTTGTTTGTGGCCGTGTATCAATGGAACTCTTGGTTCGATGTTTTTCTCTATAATTCTTCCAACCCCAATTTAAGCACCTTGCAATATGAATTAATGAAGATTTTGCAAAACACGAATGCAACGATGTCTGGAAAAACAGCGGCTGATGCATTTGCGAATGCTCATGCGGATGCCAACACTGTCACTCCATCATCCATTCGGGCCACAATGACCATTATCGCCAGTGTTCCGATCATCCTTGTCTATCCGTTTTTGCAAAAATACTTTATTAAAGGATTGACACTGGGAGGAGTGAAGGGGGAATAAATCTAATCAGTCAATGTTTCGGCGAGAAGGGCGATGAAAAACAACAGATTTACTCAACTTGTTGGAAATCAAAAGGAATAAACGGATGGTGTGACAAGGTTTTTCCATTTCGGAAACCATGCTGGACAGACGTGTTTTCCTTTAAATCATCGGTCTCCTAGAAGGCTGCGGAACACAGCGCTAGTTCGCTGAACAGCAGGATTCGCCAAAACGTCGATTCTTCGTTTAGGCTGAAAATGATTGCTCCCAGCCAAATGATTTTCACAAACGGAAAGCGGTACCAGGTTCTCTCATTGAAAGCAGAAATGGCAGGAAAAGAGAGGGGAGAGAAAATGTTGAAAATCAAAAACCCTATCTTAACCGGCTTCCATCCCGATCCATCCATTTGCCGGGTGGGAGATGACTATTACATTGCCGTTTCAACGTTCGAATGGTTCCCGGGGGTGAGAATTTATCATTCGAAAGATTTAAAGAATTGGCGTTTGGTGGCGCGGCCATTGAATCGGTTAAGCCAATTGAATATGATCGGAAACCCGGATTCCGGGGGCGTTTGGGCGCCGCATTTGTCGTACAGCGACGGGAAGTTTTGGCTCATTTATACCGATGTGAAAGTTGTCGAAGGCCAGTGGAAGGATGGTCATAACTATCTTGTGACGTGCGACACGATCGATGGCGAGTGGTCGGACCCGATTTATTTAAACAGCTCTGGATTTGATCCATCTCTTTTTCACGATGAGGACGGAAGAAAATACTTGGTGAATATGTATTGGGATCACCGGGTCGGCCATCATCCGTTTTACGGGATTGTGCTTCAAGAATACAGTGTGGAACAGAAAAAATTGGTTGGCGAGCCGAAGATCATCTTCAAAGGAACGGACTTAAGAATTACAGAAGGGCCGCATTTGTATAAAATCAATGGTTATTATTATTTATTGACGGCGGAAGGGGGAACGCGGTACAACCATGCGGCGACGATTGCCCGGTCGCTCTCTCTCTATGGTCCGTATGAGGTGCATCCGGATAATCCGCTGATTACGTCTTGGCTTTACCCGCGCAATCCGCTGCAAAAGGCCGGCCATGCGTCGATTGTCCATACTCATACGGACGAATGGTTTCTTGTTCATTTAACTGGTCGGCCGTTGCCAAGAGAAGGGCAGCCGCTGCTCGAACACCGTGGCTATTGTCCGCTCGGACGTGAAACGGCGATTCAGCGGCTTGAATGGAAAGATGGATGGCCTTATGTGATCGGAGGAAACGAGCCTTCGTTAGAAATCGACGGGCCGAACGTTGAGGAAGTTCCGTGGGAAAAAGACTACGATGAAAAAGATGATTTTGATGGTGATACATTAAACCACCATTTTCAAACATTACGAATTCCTTTAGGGGAAGACATCGCTACCTTAAAGGCTCGTCCGGGACATTTGCGGCTGTACGGAAGAGAGTCGCTTACTTCCCGGTTTACACAGGCGTTTGTCGCCAGACGATGGCAGCACTTTCATTTTGTTGCCGAGACGAAAGTGTCCTTTCGCCCCACAACCTTTCAGCAATCGGCTGGTCTAGTAAACTATTACAATACGCAAAACTGGACGACGCTTCAAATCACATGGCATGAGGAAAAAGGACGGATTCTTGAATTGATGTCATGCGATCATCTCGTGGTTGATCAACCGTTGCGGGGACGGGAGATTGTCGTTCCTGATGACATCGAGTATGTGTATTTACGGGTAACCGTGCAAGCGACAACGTACAAATACTCTTATTCTTTCGATGGAATGAATTGGATTGATCTTCCTGTCACGTTTGAATCATATAAACTGTCGGATGACTATATCAAAAGCCGGGCTGCGTTTACCGGAGCGTTTGTGGGCATGCATTGTCGGGACGGTTCGGGGCAAAACAACTATGCGGATTTTGACTATTTTTTGTACAAAGAATTATAGAATACTTTGTTTATATGATAGACAAACAATCATGAAAGCGTTATAATAAAACTGAAACAAATCATTCTCGCTTATTTAAGGAGGACTTGAAATGGCGTACTTCCCGAATATCGGCACCATTCCATATGAAGGACCGGAGTCGCGCAATCCGTTGGCGTTTAAGTTTTATAATCCGGAAGAAAAAGTCGGCGACAAAACAATGGAGGAGCATTTGCGCTTTTCGGTCGCCTATTGGCATACGTTCACGGGGGATGGATCGGATCCGTTTGGCGTCGGCAATATGATTCGCCCGTGGGACAAATACAGCGGGATGGATTTGGCGAAGGCGCGCGTCGAGGCGGCGTTTGAGCTGTTTGAAAAGCTGAACGTTCCGTTTTTCTGCTTCCATGACGTCGACATTGCGCCAGAAGGGGAAACGCTCAGCGAGACGTATAAAAACTTGGATGAAATCGTTGATATGATTGAAGAGTACATGAAAACAAGCAAAACGAAGCTGCTGTGGAATACGGCGAACTTGTTCAGCCATCCACGCTTCGTTCACGGGGCGGCGACATCGTGCAATGCTGATGTATTCGCCTATGCGGCGGCGAAAGTGAAAAAAGGGCTCGAGATCGCCAAACGGCTCGGAGCGGAAAACTACGTGTTTTGGGGCGGCCGGGAAGGTTATGAGACGCTCTTGAATACGGACATGAAACTGGAGCTTGACAACTTAGCCCGCTTCTTGCACATGGCGGTCGACTATGCGAAAGAAATCGGCTTTGACGGCCAGTTTTTGATCGAGCCGAAGCCGAAAGAGCCGACGAAGCATCAATACGATTTTGATGTGGCGACGGCGTTGGCGTTCTTGCAAACGTACGGGCTGAAAGATCATTTCAAATTCAATATTGAAGCGAACCATGCGACATTGGCCGGGCATACGTTTGAACATGAACTGCGCGTCGCCCGCATCCACGGCATGCTCGGTTCGGTCGATGCGAACCAAGGCGATACGCTGCTTGGCTGGGATACGGACGAATTCCCGACGGATTTATACGCTACGACGTTGGCGATGTATGAAATTTTGCAAAACGGCGGCCTTGGGCGCGGCGGCTTGAACTTTGACGCGAAAGTGCGGAGAGGCTCATTCGAACCGGAAGATTTGTTCTACGCTCATATCGCCGGGATGGACAGCTTTGCGATCGGTTTAAAAGTCGCCCATCGCTTGCTGGAAGACCGCGTGTTTGAACAGTTCATCGAAGAGCGGTACAAAAGCTATACGGAAGGCATTGGCCGCGAGATCGTCGAAGGAACGGCGGACTTCCACAAGCTGGAGCAATACGCGTTGCAGCTTGGCGAGATTCGCAATACGTCCGGCCGTCTCGAACGCTTGAAAACGCTGCTGAACCAATATTTGTTGGAAGTCAGCGTTCCGGGCGGATCTCGTTCGTGAAAGAGGGATGAGCGTGGAATATGTCATTGGCGTCGATTTAGGAACAAGTGCGGTGAAAGTGTTGCTTGTCGACCGCAATGGGCAAGTCAGAGGGGAATGGACCGAGTCCTATCCTCTCTACCAGCCGCATTCCGGCTATAGCGAGCAGCGCCCCGACGATTGGGTGGAAAAAACGATCGTCGCACTGCGCCGCGTCTGGGAGACGGCAGGCGTTTCTCCGGAGTCGATCGTGGGGCTTAGTTTTTCCGGACAGATGCACGGGCTTGTGCTGCTTGATGACGATGGGAATGTGGTGCGCAATGCGATTTTGTGGAATGATACGAGAACGACAGCACAGTGTCGGGACATTGAAGAAAAGGTCGGCCAAGACGCGCTGCTGGCAATCGCCAAAAACCAGGCGCTTGAAGGATTCACCTTGCCGAAGCTCCTTTGGGTGAAACAACACGAACCCGAGCTGTACGAGCGGGCGCGGGTGTTTTTGTTGCCGAAAGATTATGTCCGCTTCCGCTTGACCGGGCACATCGCGATGGATGTATCGGATGCGGCGGGGGCGTTGCTGTTGGATATCAAAACGAAAACGTGGAGCGAGGCGATCGCCCGGGCGGTCGGCGTCGATCTTTCGCTTTGCCCGCCGCTTGTTGAAGCGACGGCGTTCGTCGGGACGCTGCGCCCGGAGATTGCCGAGCAGACCGGGCTGCCGTCATCGGTGAAAGTGTTCGCCGGTGGGGCGGACAATGCGTGCGGCGCGGTTGGCGCGGGCATTTTGGCAGAAGGCCGCATGATGTCAAGCATCGGCACATCGGGTGTTGTGCTTGCCTATGAACAAAGCGGGGAAAAAGACTTCGCTGGACGAGTGCATTATTTCAACCATGCCGAGCCAAATGCTTACTATATCATGGGCGTGACGCTGGCGGCGGGCTACAGCTTTGACTGGTGGAAGCGGACGTTTGCGGAAGACGTGCCGTTTGCCGAGATCGTCCAGCGCGCTGCCGAGTCGCCGATCGGTGCGAACGGGTTGTTGTTTACGCCGTATTTGGTCGGCGAGCGGACGCCTTATGCGGACGCCGATATTCGCGGGTCGTTTATCGGCATCGACTCGCGGCAGACGAAATGGGATTTCGCCCGCGCGGTCATGGAAGGGATTACGTTCTCGCTCAACGAGTCGGTGGAGATCATCAAAGCGAGCGGCAAAACGATCGACTCGGTCGTCTCGATCGGCGGCGGGGCGAAAAGCGCCGAGTGGTTGCAAATCCAAGCCGATATTTTCGGCCTACCGGTGGAGAAGTTGAAAAGCGAACAAGGGCCGGGGCTCGGCGCCGCGGTGGTCGCAGCCTGCGGCGTCGGTTGGTTCGATTCGCTCAAGCAATGCGCGGATGCGTTCAAACAAGTCGAATCCGTCGTCGAACCGCGGCCGGATGCGGTCGCCCGGTACAAAGAGCTGTTTTCCATTTATCGAGAGATGTATCCGCACACAAAAGAGCTGGCCAAACGGTTAAAAGCGTTTCGGCCGTGACGACAAACTCCCTAAACCAGTGGATGGTTTGGGGAGTTTTTTGTTTGATCAAGCAATAAGGCAGGATGACCCGCCACGTTTGTCGAAAGGAGAACTTGAAAGGTGGAGATGAAACATGGACATTCGAAAAGAATTCGAACATCTTCAATATTTCTTTGACTCGTATTACAATCAGACGTTTTACAATGCTCAATTAGAAGAACAGTTTTTGCGATTTCTAGCGGATGAACCGGAGTGGGTGGTTCGTGCCTTGAAGTTGGAAGTAGAGAAACTCGAACGCATCCATCATCGCAGCGATACGGAGACATGGGCAAAAATCGAAGAACTTGTCCATGAAAACAGCATGCGCTATTTTTCGTTTGAGGATGGCAAAACGTTTATCAAAGTGGCCAGCCGTTTGTTAAAGGATATTGAGTAAAGGGACAAATCATGAACAAACAGCCTGTTTATTGGACGTCAGGTGACAGCGATTAGGCATGGATCGTATTGTTCGCTTTATGTTTCGATCGATTGATTGAACAACGGATAACACCTGTTCTTACCATATGTATGTGAGATGTTGAAAACGCGCCGCGTTGGCCGGACAGCTGTCGTTCATGGAGCGTGCAAAAGACATAGTCGGCGTAAAGATTGATTCGACAAAGGGGGAGGAAATCCGAGCACGAAGCGCGAAAAAATAGGAGAGGGGCAAAACGGTTTTAGCCGAAAGAAGGGAGATACGTATGTTCTCTACACTTCCCATCCCGATCATCCAAGCCCCGATGGCTGGCGGAGTGTCGACGCCTAAACTGGCGGCGGCGGTGTCGAACGCCGGAGGGCTTGGTTTTTTGGCCGGCGGGTACAAGACAGCGGAGGCCATGAGGAAGGAAATTCACAAGCTGCGGACGTTGACGGACCGGCCGTTTGGGGTGAATGTGTTTGTGCCGGGGGATAAAACAGTGGATGAAAAGGCGCTCGAACGCTACCGCGCCGTGCTCGAATCCGAGGCGGAGCGGCTTGGGGCGTCAGTCGGCGAGCCGAAATGGGATGACGACGACTGGGAGGCGAAGTTTGATGTGCTTCTTGAGGAGCGAGTGCCGGTTGTGAGCTTTACATTTGGTTGCCCGGACAAAGAAGTGATCGCTGCCTTGCAAAAGGCGGGATCGTTTGTGATCGTGACGGTCACGGCGGTGGAGGAAGCTGAAATGGCAGCCGAAGCTGGGGCGAATGCGCTTTGTGTGCAAGGGGAGGAAGCGGGCGGGCATCGGGCGTCGTTTGGCAACGATCCGGAACAGGATGAGGCGCTTGAGTTGTTTCCGCTGCTGGCCCGAGTGCGGGCGGCGGTTCGGATTCCGCTTGTGGCGGCGGGCGGGATCATGGATGGGCGCGGCATCGCGGCGGCGCTCAAAGCCGGGGCGAGCGTGGTGCAGCTCGGGACGGCGTTTTTGCGCTGCCCGGAAAGCGGGGCGCACCCGCTTCATAAACAGGCGCTTGCCGATCCGCGGTTTGTGGAGACGGCCGTGACGAGGGCGTTTACCGGCCGGCCGGCGCGCGGGCTTGTGAACCGGTTTATGGCGGAGTATCGCGCCTTGGCGCCGGCGGCGTATCCGCATGTGCACCATATGACGAAGCCGCTGCGCGCCGCATCCGCCAAGGCGGGCGACCCGGAGGGAATGTCGCTTTGGGCCGGGACGGGATATCGGCTGGCGCGGGAGCTTCCGGCCGCGGAGCTTGTCGAAGAGCTGAAGAGGGAGCTCGAGGAAGCTTGGCGGAAATGAGTGAAACGTCCGCGCTTGTCGGTTACGGCCGCGGACGTTTCGCTATTCCCCAACGCTGCAATTTTTTCACTAATGTCGAATGATCGATGCCGAGCTGTTCAGCCGCTTTGCGGAGCGATGGGGCAGCTTCGAGCGTTTCGAACACGAGCTGTTTTTCGTACTGTTCCACTTTTTCTTTCAGCGTCGATGCTGACGGTGACTCCATTTGACGGCGGATGTGGGACGGCAAGTCATCGGGTTCGATGCATCGGGACGGAACGGAGACGACTAAATTTTCCATTAGGTTTTTTAATTCGCGGACATTGCCGGGCCAATGGTATCGCTCCAGTACCGCTTTGGCTGCTGGCGACAGCTTCTTTGGAATGCGGTATTGTTCGCAGAAAAAGCTGAAATAATGGTCAAGGAGCGGCTCGATGTCCTGCGGGCGCTCGGACAGCGGTGGAACGTACAGTTCAACGACGTGAAGCCGGTAGTACAAGTCGGCGCGAAACAGGCCGGCTTCCATTTGCTTTTGAAGGTCTTGGTTGGTGGCGGCAATGACGCGGACATCGAGCGCTTTCGCTTTACGGCCGCCGATGCGCTGTATTCTTTTTTCCTGAAGAACGCGCAACAGCTTCACTTGCAAGGAAAGCGGCATTTCTCCAATTTCATCAAGCAAAATCGTGCCGCCATCGGCAAGTTCAAACAAACCGATTTTGCCGCCGGCTTGGGCGCCGGTGAACGCCCCTTTTTCATAGCCGAACAGCTCTGACTCAAGCAACGATTCAGGAATCGCCGCGCAGTTGACTTTAATGAAGGGAGCGTCTTTGCGTGGGCTGAGATAATGGATCAAATTAGCGATCACTTCTTTGCCGACGCCGGACGGGCCGGTCAATAACACCGTTGTTGGGTAGGCTGCGATTTGCATTACTTTGTCGATGAGTGTTTTCATGGCCGGGCTGCGGCAAATCATGGCCTCCTCACGGTTGTCGACGGAGAACGTATAACGATGCTGGTTGAGCTGTGAAAAACTTTTGGCTTTTTCCAACTCAAGCTTCAGCTTGTTCAGTTCCGAGATGTCGCGGACGCTCGTGACCACCATCTCGATGTCTCCTTGTTCGTTGAATACTGGATTTCCAGTGACGATGACATCTTTTTTTCCGCCAATGGTCTGCAACATGGAAATACGTTGCTTTTGCTTTAAAACGAGCAAAGATACGGATTGATCGAAATAGCCTTCACGAACGAGTTCCTCCATATGCCGGCCAATCAGCTCCTCACGCCGAAATCCAGTGATTTGTTCATAAGCGGAGTTGACCATAAGCGTTATGCCGTTGCCGTCAACGACATAGATGCCATCTGTTGAGAATTCGATAATTGTTTCCATTTGTTTGGAAAGTTGACGGTAATGTTCGATTTCATTGAAATCTTGCAAAACAGCAACTGCACCGGCTAATTCACCGTTTTCATAAAAAGGAGTGCGATTGACAAGAAAGGTGCGTCCGTGAATGATCGCTTCTGTCCCGATCATTCGTTCCCCTGTTTTGGCTACATGTGGGAGCTTTGTTTCGGGCAACAGGGCAAAGATGTCTTTGCCTTTCCACTCTTCTCCTTCGAGGTGAAGCAGTTGTTTTGCTGCGTCATTGAGAAAGACAATCTGGTTATATCGATCAATGACGATGACGCCGTTATGAAACGAGGAAAGAAGAGATTGCATCCATTCCTGATTCATCGTGGTATTCAATAAGAATCCCCCTTTTTTTCGATTGGTGAAAATAATCACCGACTGGTGAAAACGGTAACAATATGCTTATTTCAACAGAGTTGTCATCTTTTCCTTCTCTGCAATGGTGATTTTTTTCGTTGAAATATGAATGTAGGGTCATAAAACATTTGAGTCGACTGCTTTTTGGTTATGTTCTTTTTATTAGACATGCCTTAGCTCGTTTTTCGGATGAAAGACTGCCAAATGGCCGATGGTGTCCGCGTTCCACCAGTCCTGTGGAGGGAGAGAGAAGGATTGTTATAACTTGTGTATGTCGTCAGCTATGGGGGTTGGCATACTGCTTGCGTAAATGAAAAAACAGGGGAAGGTGACAAGACCCCCTAATCAAATAATGATAGAGGAGGAAAAGATGATGACAAACATAGTTAAACCTCGCCCAAAGTTGTATGTCATGGATAATGGACGAATGAGGATGGACAAGAACTGGATGATTGCGATGCACAATCCGGCGACGATTCACAATCCGAATGCACAGACGGAGTTTGTGGAGTTTCCTATTTATACGGTTCTTATTGATCATCCGGAAGGAAAAATTTTGTTCGATACAGCCTGTAACCCGAATTCTATGGGTCCTCAAGGTAGATGGGCGGAAGCGACCCAGCAAATGTTCCCATGGAATGCCAGTGAAGAATGTTATTTGCACAATCGGTTAGAACAGTTAAGAGTCCGTCCAGAGGATATTCGTTATGTTGTTGCTTCTCATTTGCATTTAGACCATGCTGGATGTTTGGAAATGTTTACGAATGCGACGATTGTTGTCCATGAAGACGAGTTTAACGGTGCATTGCAATGTTATGCGAGAAACCAAAAAGAAGGAGCTTATATTTGGGCTGATATCGATGCATGGATTAAAAACAACTTGCAGTGGCGGACAGTAAAACGGCATGAGGATCAGATTTTGCTGGCAGAAGGGGTAAGAGTGTTAAACTTTGGAAGTGGTCATGCTTGGGGAATGTTGGGCCTTCATGTTGAACTGGCGGAAACGGGGAAAATAATCCTTGCCTCCGACGCGATTTACACAGCGGAAAATTATGGTCCTCCTGTTAAGCCGCCCGGTATTATTTACGATTCGCTCGGCTATGTGAATACCGTCGAACGAATTCGCCGCATTGCTCAAGAAACTAATTCTGAAATTTGGTTTGGTCATGATGCAGAACAATTTAGCCAATTTCGCAAATCCACAGAAGGATACTACGAATGAAAGAAAGGGGCAGTATTGATGACCGCATCCCGCATCGTCTTTCCGCCGCTCAGCTATGTCGGCTGGGGGGCGCTTGGCCAGTTAGTTCCAGAAGTAAAAAGGCTTGGGGCAAAACACGTGTTGGTGATCACCGATCCAGCGCTTGAAAAACTCGGTCTCGTCGAGCAAGTGGCATCTCCGCTCCGGCAAGCAGGGTGCAGCGTGCATGTATATACGGATGTTGTGCCGGAGCCGCCGCTTGAAACGGGGGAGAAGGCGGTGGCGTTTGTCCGCGACGGAGAGTTTGACCTTGTCATCGGCGTCGGCGGCGGCAGCGCGATGGATTTGGCGAAACTGGCCGCTGTTTTGGCCGTGCATGAAGGTTCGGTCGCCGATTATTTAAACTTGACGGGAACGAGAACACTTGAGAAAAAAGGATTGCCGAAAATATTGATTCCGACGACATCAGGCACCGGGTCGGAGGTGACGAACATCTCCGTATTGTCCTTAGAAACGACGAAAGACGTCGTGACGCATGACTATTTGTTGGCCGATGTGGCGATCGTCGACCCGCAACTCACTGTTTCTGTCCCGCCGCGGGTGACGGCGGCGACTGGGATCGATGCGCTCACCCATGCGGTCGAGGCGTACGTGTCGGTCAATGCGAGCCCGACGTCGGACGGCTTGGCGCTTCAGGCGATGCGCCTCATTGCCCGCTCATTGCGCAAGGCGGTGGAACATGGAGCGGACCAACAGGCGCGCACCGATATGGCGAACGGCAGCTACCTGGCTGGGTTGGCGTTTTTCAACGCCGGGGTGGCCGGCGTGCATGCGCTCGCTTATCCGCTTGGCGGACAGTTTCATATCGCCCATGGTGAATCGAACGCCGTGCTCTTGCCGTATGTGATGGGCTACATTCGCCAAAGCTGCACGAAACGAATGGCGGACATGTTAAACGCCCTTGGCGGCAACTCAAGCTTTTTATCAGAGGAGGAGGCGTCGCGCCGCTGCGTCGAGGAGCTTGAGCGCCTCGTCACCGATGTCGGCATCCCGAAGACGCTCGGCGGTTTTAGCATTCCGGAAAGCGCGTTAGAAAGTCTGACGAAAGACGCCGTCCAGCAAAAACGGCTGCTCGCCCGCAGCCCGATGCCGCTTTCGGAAGCCGACATCCGCGCGATTTATCAAGCAGCGTTTACAGGGACAATCGTCGAACCGGATAAAGGGTGAGGAGAAACAAACAGGGGCTGGTTCAGGCTCCTGTTTTTTCTTTGGCTGTTGGAAATAGGGTCTCACTTCTCAAGTTGGATCCCCCTTCCGCTCAAGGGGCGACGTTTTTCATGTTTTCTTGATGGTGAAGCAGGAATTTCCACATCGTGGAGCGAACACATATACATCAGCCGCCGAAATTCGACAAAAGACGATTCCAGTTCTTGTGGAGGAGGGGCGTTCGTGTTTACGACTGTCATTACGCCGCGCGTGTCAGAGACGGACGGCGTCGGCCATATTAACAATACGACCGTGCCCGTTTGGTTTGAAGCGGGGCGGCATGAAATTTTCAAGCTGTTTACACCTGACTTGTCATTCAAACGTTGGCGGATGGTGATCATCCGTATGGAAGTCGATTATGTCAACCAAATGTATTATGGGCAAGATGTGACCGTGTATACCGGCATTGAACGCATCGGCAACACAAGCCTCACGATTTATGAAGAAATCCACCAAAACGGTGTGGTCTGCGCGAAAGGGCGGTCGGTGTATGTCAATTTCAATTTTGACACCGGGCGGCCTGAACCGATTCCGGATGACATTCGGGCGAAATTGCGCGAACATGTATGGCAGCCAGGCGAGTAGACGAAAGGGGGTGAGTGTGTGAAGGAGCACCATCTTTGGGAACAAGTGAAAACGAAGCTTGCGCAAAAGCTGTCTGGGCCGTCGTTTGACACGTGGTTTGCCTCGACGTCGGCGACGGTGGATGACGATTGGCTCATCATCGAATGCCTCAACGACATTCAATGTGAATGGCTGCAAACAAGATACGGCGAACTCATCAGTGAAACCGTCCGCGAAGTGTTCGGCCGCGAGATGCGCATCTTCGTCTCTGTCCACGGCGAGCGGCAGAAAATCGAAGAGCGGCTCGAACAGCGATTCGGCGCTCCGATGACCTTCCGTCAATACGTCACCCGCCTTGAGCGGCAGATGGAGGAGCTGGAGCGGCGAATTGACCACTACGCGCGCATCATCGATGAACTGCTGGAATCCCGTCCGATTCACTGATGATCCCCTAATGAGCAACCTCCAATAAGAAGCGGCCTCCGCGCCATCAGCCGGGAGGCCGCTTTTTGTGCATCTTTTATGTTATAAAAAGTTACGCAATTGTAGTGAAACCGTATATTCCCTCTGATTTTTATGCGATCGTTCATATTTTTTGTTAAAATCATGTTATATAATCTAACATAAAAAATGCACACTTCGTTTTTGACGTGATATGATGGGCACAACCAAGGCAAAGGGGGAATGTGAGGGTGATGCGAACAAAAACAGTCGGATTATGGGAGATGCTGGTGATGACGATCCGGCTTTGGCTGCATCGATGACAAGAAGTATGGAGGGATGACGATATGAAACGAAAACTCGTGTTAATCGGCAACGGCATGGCGGGGGTTCGCTGCATCGAGGAGATTTTGAAACTTGACCGCGAGGCGTTTGAGATCACGATTTTTGGTAGCGAACCGCATCCGAACTATAACCGCATTTTGTTGTCGAAGGTGCTGCAAGGAGATACGCGCCTTGATGACATTACGTTGAACAGTTGGGAATGGTACGAACGAAACGGCATTCGGCTGTTTGTCGGCGAAACGGTGACGGAAGTCGACAGCGAGCGGCGGCTTGTCCGGACCGACCGTGGGCGGGTAGTCGAATACGATGAATTGATTTTCGCGACAGGGTCGAATCCGTTTATCTTGCCGGTGCCGGGGGCGGATTTGCCCGGGGTGACGGCGTTTCGTGACATCCAAGATTGCGAGCGGATGATCGAATATGCGAAGACATACAAAAAAGCGGCGGTCATCGGCGGCGGCCTGCTTGGCTTGGAGGCGGCGCGCGGGTTGCTTCACTTAGGGATGGATGTCGATGTCATCCATATTTTCGACTATTTGATGGAACGCCAGCTTGATCCGACCGCTTCGAAGCTGCTGCAGCGGGAGCTGGAGAAACAAGGAATGAACTTTTTGCTTCGCAAAGAGACGGCTGAATTGTTCGGCAACGGCCGTGTGGAAGGAGTGCGGTTTAAGGACGGTACGTCCATTGCCGCCGACTTGGTGGTGATGGCGGTCGGCATTCGTCCGAATGTTGATTTAGCGCGGAGAAGCGGCATTGAGGTGAATCGAGGAATCGTTGTCAATGACTACTTGGAAACGAGCGTGCCGCACATTTACGCGGTCGGTGAATGCGCGGAACATCGCGGTGTTGTGTATGGGCTCGTCGCTCCGCTTTATGAGCAGGGGAAAGTGCTGGCACAAGCGATTTGCGGCCGAAAAGGAAAGCCGTATGAAGGATCGGTCGTTGCGACTCAGCTGAAAGTGTCCGGTGTCGACGTGTTCTCGGCTGGTGAATTTATGGATGGCGAAGGGACGGAGTCGATCAAACTGTATGACGAAGCGCGCTCGGTGTACAAGAAAGTCGTCGTTCGCCAAGGGAAAATCGTTGGGGCGGTGCTGTTTGGCGACACGAGCGAAGGTCGAAAGCTGTTCGATATGATCCAGCGCGGCGATTCGGTTGAGGCGCTCTCGCTGTCGCTGTTTGCCCCAGCCGCTTTAGGCGGGAAGGGAAGCCTTGCGGCGGCGATGGCCGACACCGATGTGGTTTGCGGTTGCAACGGGGTGACAAAAGGCGCGATTTGTCAGGCGATTGCCGAACACGGGCTTAAGACGGTCGCCGAGGTGCGCGACTATACGAATGCGTCTCGCTCGTGCGGCGGATGCAAAGGGCTTGTCGCCGAGCTGCTTGAGCATATGCTTGGTGAGGAAGCGAATCGGTATGCGGTGAAAGAAACGATCTGCGGCTGCACGGACTTAAGCCGTGAGGAAGTGCTCGAGGCCATCGAACAAAGACGGTTGATGACGGTCAAAGAAGTCATGAGCGTATTGGGATGGAAAAACGAGGAAGGGTGTTCGAAATGCCGTCCGGCGCTCAATTATTACCTGGGCATGTTGTATCCGGGCGAGTACGATGAAGAAGCGGAATCGTTGTTTGTCAATGAGCGGCTGCACGCCAACATCCAGGCCGACGGCACGTACTCCGTTGTCCCGCGCATATATGGCGGGGTGACGACAGCCGAACAGCTGCGGAACATCGCTGATGTCGCGGAAAAATACAACGTGCCGATGATTAAGATCACCGGCGGGCAGCGCATTGACTTGCTTGGGGTGAAAAAAGAAGATTTGCCGCGCATTTGGGCCGATCTCGGCATGCCGTCAGGCTACGCCTACGCCAAGGCGCTGCGGACGGTGAAAACGTGCGTCGGCAAACAGTTTTGCCGCTTTGGCACGCAAGATTCAACCGGGCTTGGCATTCGGATGGAACAAACATTTGAGCGGCTGAAAACGCCGCATAAAGTGAAAATGGCCGTCTCCGCCTGCCCGCGCAACTGTGCGGAATCGGGCATTAAAGATGTCGGCGTCGTCGGCGTCGAGGGCGGATGGGAGATTTATGTCGGCGGCAACGGCGGCACCCATTTGCGTGCAGCTGACTTGCTTTGCACGGTCAAGACGGAAGACGAAGTGATCGAGATGACTGGTGCTTTTTTGCAATATTACCGCGAGTCCGCGCATTATTTGGAACGGACGTCCAAATGGGTCGAGCGCGTCGGGCTTGAGCATATCCGCGAAGTGTTGTTCGATGTGGAAACGCGCCGCGCGCTGCTTGAGCGGCTTCATAAAGCTCTTTCCGCGACAACAGATCCGTGGCGGGACATCGTCGAAAACGAGAGACTGCAGCAACTGTTGTTCCGCGATATCGGCGACAAAGAGCCGGTGCCGGTGGAATGAAGGGGGATGACGGCGGGCGGAAAAAGTTGATGTTCCGCCGCCTGGATTGATCATGGGTTAGGATCAATGCTGGAACGAAGAGAGGGAAATGATGGCCATCGTCCAGCCGGAAACGAGGTTTTCGTTTGCGAAACGACGATTTTACGTTGTTGTTCATGAAAGTTTGTAAAGGAATGGCCAAACAGGATCAGACATCGATGCAGGGGGAGGACGAAGAGAGGATGAAGGTGGAAGTGGGAACATTGGAACAGCTGCCGAAGCGGCTCGGAAAATGCGTGCGGGTCGGGAATCGTGAGCTGGCGTTGTTCCGGACGGGTGACGATCAAGTATTTGCCGTTGAAAACCGCTGTCCGCATCGAGGAGGCGATTTGTCACAAGGTATTGTGAGCGGCGAGTTTGTGTTTTGTCCGCTCCATGATTGGAAAATTTGCCTGAAAGACGGCCGGGTGCAGGCGCCGGATGAAGGGTGTGTCAAAACGTACCGCGCGGCGGTGAAAGACGGCTTGGTATATGTCGAGCTGTAGGAAGCGGGGGAATGGCGATGACGAACGAATTGCTGCGCTACTTTCGCGCCAAGGAAAAAGAACGGGCGTCAGAAACGGCTGCCGCGACGCAATGTCCGTTTTGCAGCGTCCAGTGCACGCTTCAGCTGGTGGAGGAGCGGATTGTAGAGCGGCGCCGCTACAAGGCGGTCCCGACCGACAACCCGACGTCCAACGGCCGCCTTTGTTTAAAGGGGATGAACGCCCACCAGCACGCTTTGCATCCCGAACGGCTGTTGGTTCCGCTTGCGAAAGTGGACGGCCGGTTTGTGCGGGTCCGTTGGGAGGAGGCGCTTTCGCTGATCGCGGAACGAATCATCTCCATTCAGAAGGAAGATGGAGTCGATGCGTTTGCTGTTTACGGCGGCGGATCCTTGACGAACGAGGAGGCGTATTTGCTCGGGAAATTTGCCCGCGTGGCGCTCAAGACGCGGCACATCGACTACAACGGCCGTTTTTGCATGTCGGCGGCCGCGGCCGCGATGAACGACGCGTTTGGTCTTGACCGCGGGTTGACGAATCCGCTCTCCGACATTCCACTCGCCCAGACGATCATTTTGGCTGGGACCAATGTCGCCGAATGCCAGCCGACGTTGATGCCGTATTTTTATGAAGCGAAGAAGAACGGCGCTTTTATCATCGTGGTGGATCCGCGGGAAACGAAAACGGCGGCGTTGGCGGATCTGCACCTGCCGCTCAAGCCCGGAACGGATGCGGCGCTGGCCGTCGGCATCGGGAAAGTGCTGCTTGACGAAGGATATATCGATGAAGCGTTTGTGCGCGAGCGGACGGTTGGGTTTGCCGAATGGAAACAGCACATAGAAGCAGTGGAGATGGATGAGATCGTCCGGCTGACTGACGTGCCGGAAGAGAAGATTCGCTTGGCGGCGCGAAAGTACGGGGAGGCGGCCGATGCGATCGTGCTCACGGCGCGCGGCTTGGAGCAGCAAGCGGACGGCTATGCAGCGGTCAGACAATGGATTAACGCCGTATTGGCGACAGGCAAAATCGGCCGGCCCGGTTCGGGTTTTGGATCGATCACTGGGCAAGGAAACGGACATGGCGGCCGCGAACATGGACAAAAAGCCGATCAGCTGCCGGGTTATCGAAGCATTGAGCATCTGGAACACCGCCGGTATATTGCGGGCATATGGGGCATTTCGCCAGATGAGCTGCCGCGAAAGGGGGTGTCAGCGTATGAAATGATGCAAAAAATCGATGCGGGTGAGATTACCGGGCTGTTGGTCATGGGATCGAATCCCGTCGTCTCCAGCCCGAACGCGGCGTTTGTGGCCAAAGCGATGCAAAAACTGAAGTTTCTTGTCGTTGCCGATATGTTTTTGTCCGAAACAGCCGAGCTGGCCGATCTCGTGCTGCCTGTTTCGTCGTATTTGGAAGACGAAGGCACGGTGACGAACGTCGAAGGACGGGTGTGCTTTCGGCCGGCGGCGCGAAAACGGCCGGGAGAGGTGAAGCACGATTGGGAAATTTTATGTGATATCGCTCGCAAGCTCGGCAAAGGCCGCTGCTTTTCCTTCACGTCAGCCGAAGAGATTTTCAACGAACTGCGGCTGGCGAGCCGCGGCGGCAAAGCGGATTATTACGGTGTGACGTATGATCGGCTGCGCCGTGAACGCATCTACTGGCCGTGTCCGGAGGTCTCGCATCTCGGCACCCCAAGGTTATTCACGGATCGATTTGCTCACCTAGATGGCAAGGCGAGGTTTACGGTTTTGTCGTTTCGGACGGACAAAGAAGAGACGGATGAATGGTATCCGCTTTACTTAACGACAGGTCGGGTGCTCGTTCATTATTTGAGCGGAACGCAGACGCGGCGCAGTCCAGCACTGGCGGCGCGGCAGCCGGAGGCGACCGTCGAGATCCACCCGAGGACGGCCAAACGATACGGGATCGGCCCAGGGATGCTTGTGCGCATTGAAACGCGGCGCGGTGCGGCGGTCGTCCGCAGCCGTTACAATGATCAAATTCGCGAGGATACCATTTTTGTCCCATTCCACTGGAGCGGCCTCGGGCAAATCAACAACGTTACGTCCGATGAGTTGGATCCGCATTGCCGGATGCCGGCGTTTAAGCGGTGCGCAGCTCGGGTGCGGCCGGTGGTCGATTTAGGGAGAAATTAGCCATCAAGATTCAAACATCGTTCTGCCTCTCATCAGCAGTTGGAAACCGCACTCATCAAGGTTCGCGAGCGGGGAACGCTATGGTGATGGGTCTAGTCAATCGCCGAATTTTTCAATGAATCACGAATGCAGAAAAAAAACTTCCCAGCAATACGGCGGGAAGTAGGTGGAGAAATCGCTTTCATTTCCATTTTAGCATAACGAACATTCTGTGCCAAGGGGGAGTTGGGGGAAGATGGCGAGGAAATCGTTTTGGCGCGTCGGGCATGCGCCGACGCTTTTATCGTCGTTTTTGTATTTTGATATCAGCTTTATGATTTGGAACTTGCTTGGCGCGCTTGGTGTATTTGTCGCTGAGTCGTTTGCGCTCACGCCGGCGGAAAAAGGGATGATGGTCGCCATTCCCGTGTTGGGCGGGGCGCTGCTTCGCATTCCGATGGGGATGCTCGCCGACCGCTGGGGCGGGAAGCGGGCTGGTCTGCTTGGCATGGCGGTGACAGCTGTGCCGCTTGTGTGGGGGTGGCAGTTCGCTGACCGGATGTCGGATGTGTATGCGCTCGGATTTTTATTAGGGGTGGGCGGAGCCAGCTTTGCCGTTGCGTTGCCGCTTGCGAGCCGCTGGTATCCGAAAGAATATCAAGGGCTGGCCATGGGGATCGCTGGGGCCGGAAACAGCGGGACGGTGCTGGCAACGCTGTTTGGCCCGCGGCTGGCGGAGGCGTATGGGTGGAACGCGGTGTTCGGATTGGCGCTCGTCCCGCTAGTTGTTGTCTTTTTTCTATTCGCTTGGCTGGCGCGTGAATGTCCAACAGCGGTGAAACCCGTTTCGTTGCGTGAATACGGAGCCGTTCTCCGTCGAAAAGAAGCATGGCTGTTTTGTTTCTTCTACAGCTTGTCATTCGGCGGATTTGTCGGGCTGACGGGTTACTTGGGCATTTTCTTCTTTGATGAATACGGCGTCAGCAAAGTCACGGCCGGCGATTTCGTCACCGCCGTCGTGTTTGCGGGCAGTTTCATCCGGCCGATTGGCGGCTATATCGCCGACCGGATCGGGGGAATGCGGCTTCTTTCCTTGATGTTTGCCGCTGGGACTTTGTTGCTGGCTTGCATCGGTACATTGCCGTCTCTTTTCGTCCTGTTCGGATTGATGGTTGCTCTTTTCCTTTGTTTTGGCGCGGCGAACGGTGCGTTGTTCCAAGTTGTTCCGACGTGGTTTCCGAAAGAGGTTGGCTTGTTGACGGGCATCATTGGCGCCGCTGGCGGACTGGGAGGGTTTTTGCTGCCGAACGTGCTCGGGGTGATGAAGCAGTGGACCGGTTCTTCGGCGTATGGATTTTGGCTGTTTGCCATTGTTCTGGGGGGTGCTATGTTGACGGCGCGCCGCTTACAAACACGGGCGGCAGAGGCTGTTCCTCTTGGAAAAGATACGGTTGAGCGTTCTGGATAATAGGAGCGGTTGCTAGAGAGGAGAAAAGAGGAAGTGTGTGTGCTAGGTGTTGATCGCACAACGGCTGAGTAGCTGGTGCATGCTGCCCATCAAATCTACCCGTATTCGAAAACGGTCCGCGGCAATATTGACGTAACGCTTTCCGTCAACGAATAACGAGCATCAGAGAAGGTGTCCCCTAACGATGTGGTGTTGGGGCACCTTCTGCTTGTGGGGTGCTCGTTCGTTTGCCAGCGGCTTAATCAGCAGAATCGTTTCTCCTGTGACATCATCCGTTATCTGTTGGCGTAAGCGTGCAGATGAAGGAGTGGGCGCTTCGTTGCAAACAGTAAACGATCTTTTGGGCGGGTGGCCGAGGAGTCGGGCAATTGTCTTCTCTGTTGCTTGGTGAGGGCAGCGGACGTGAACTACTCACCATTTAGCTAATGCTTGAGGTGGGAGACTTCTTTCCGAAATTACGTTAAAGTCGGTTTTGGAAAAAACGGAGCAGCTCCTCAGCCCGGTTTCCAACAAGTTGGATCAGCTGTTCAAACATGGCATCGCGTTGCAGATCGAGCTCAATGATGCGTTTCGCCAGCTCGAGCGCTTTTTCGTTCATGGAACTGGCCTCCTTTCATGGTCCAGATTGGTCTGAATCGTTCGTATTCGCGGCGCAATTCCGCTATCGTCCAGTGTTCCAGCTGTGCTGGATCATCGGTCAAACCCACTCGCAGCAGTTGGTTAATATAAAACTGTTTTTGTTGTTTTACTGCCTGTTGCATCCATTTCCCCATGTCGCTCCCTCCCTGTTTTTACCTTTACGATACCACCTTTTTCTTTAGTGTACAGCGAATGTGTTAAGCTCATTTACAGGAAATTTAAAAAATATGTTAATTTTATTTACAAAAGTTAACGAGGTGCCATGATTTTTTGTATAATTGTGTTAGAAAATGTAACGTATAGAGGTGAGGAAAATGACTGCTCATCCACAAGAGGATCATTACAAATATAAAAAAGTTATTTCGATCGGTGTCGTCAGCGAACTGACCGGGCTGTCGCAGCGGCAAATTCGTTATTATGAGGAACGGAAATTGGTGTTCCCTGACCGTTCGAAAGGCATCCGCAAATATTCATTCGCCGATGTGGAGCAGTTGATGAAAATTGCCAATCAACGCGAGGAAGGTGTATCGACTTGGGAAATCCGTCAAGAGATGACGAAAGAGCTGCGCGAGCGGATGTTAAAAGGGCAAATGAACGCGCATTTTCGGAGGCGTTCCTAGGGGTGCGGACAGATTCGAATTTTGGACGCATCCCCTGCTTGGAAGCAGAGCATGCGGAAAACCGCCTGGCCGTGTGCCAACAGGATGTAAACACAGTGGCGTTTGTCCAATCATAAGAGCATGGTTGTTTGGCGCGCACAGAGATTCGTGCGCGCTTTTTTTGTTGCAGGATCAAAAGGTTGGTTTAAAAATATTAATCTTTTTTGTTAAATGACTAGACAAATAAAATTAAATGTATATAATTTAAATTGAAAACGATATCATTTGTTTTACTCAATGCAAAGAGGAGGAATGAACCATGAAACGGATTTTATTGGCGTGCAGTTCTGGAATGTCGACAAGCTTGCTAGTGACGAAAATGCAGGAGTATGCCAAATCCGTCGGTGAGGAGGCAGAGATTTGGGCGGTCGGTCAAGATCAGGCGAAAAAAGAGATGGCCAAAGCCGATGTCGTCCTTATTGGTCCACAAATGAGCTTTTTGAAAGGGGAATTGCAAAAAGAAGCGCAAAAATACGGCATTCCAGTCGATGTCATTGACATGGTGGCTTATGGGATGGCGGATGGCAAAAAAGTGTATGAGCAGGCATTAAAATTGATGGGGGACAAGTAAGATGGAAAAAATCGATGTCAATCAACTCACCAATGAACAAGTCGCTTTCCAGTTGATTTTGCATAGCGGCAATGCCCGCAGCAAAATCGTCCAAGCCATCCGTGAATACCGGAACGGACAGGTCGGAGAAGCGGAGCGGCTGATTCAAGAAGCAGAGCAAGACTTAAGCATCGCCCATGATGTTCATTTTCAGCTCATTCAAAAAGAAGCGGGTGGAGAAGAAACAAATCTTACGTTGCTTCTTATGCATGCGGAAGACCATGTCATGTCAACGCTGGCAATGAAAGAAATTGTAAAAGAAATGCTTGCGCTGTTGAAGGAACGAAACGTGTAAAGGGAGGATGGCGACATGAACCAAGCATTATTCGAAAAACTAAGCAAAGTTCTCGTTCCGATCGCAGGAAAGTTAAACAATAGCCGTTATTTGCAAGTGTTGCGCGATGCGTTTATGTTAGCATTTCCGCTGACGATTTTCGGTTCGATCGCGGTCGTCATCGCCAACTTGCCGTTTTTGGACAAGGTGATGAGTGAAAACAGCCTCAATACATTCAAGGGGATGCTCGGCGTTGCTCCAAATGCAACGATGGGCGTGATGACGATTTTTGTTGTATTCGGCATTGGTTACTATTTATCGAAAAGTTATGAAGTCGAAGGGGTTTTTGGCGGTGCGATCGCGTTAGCTTCTTTTCTCTTGTTGACGCCATTCGTTTTGCAGGTTGAGGGGAAAGAGGCTGTGCAAGGAGTCATCCCGCTCGACCGCCTAGGAGCGAAAGGGATGTTTCTTGGCATGATTACCGCATTTACTGCTGGTGAAATTTACCGGAAGGTTGTGCAAAAAAATATTACAATCAAAATGCCGGCCGGGGTGCCGCCGGCGGTTGCGAAGTCGTTTGCGGCGTTGATTCCGGCGGTGGTCACCCTGACCTTCTTCCTCGTCGTTAATATCATTGTAACACAAATTTTTAAGACAAACATGCATGATGTCATTTACAATGCAGTGCAAGCACCGCTTGTCGGGCTGGGAAGCGGCATTATTCCAACGCTGATCGCGATTTTTGTCACGCAAATTTTGTGGTTTTTCGGATTGCATGGGCAAATCATCATTAACTCGGTGATGGATCCGATTTGGAACACACTGTCGCTCGAAAACTTAAATGCGTATACAAAAACGGGGGAAGTTCCGCATGTCGTCAGCAAACAGTTTATTGAAATTTACACGGTCGGCATGGGCGGAACGGGAATGACGCTCGCTGTCATTTTCGCCATCTTGCTCTTTATGAAGAGCAAGCAAATGAAGCAGGTGGCTAAGCTCGGGCTCGGACCCGGAATCTTTAACGTCAATGAACCGATTATTTTCGGTTTGCCGGTCGTGATGAATCCGCTCGTCATCGTCCCGTGGATTTTGGCACCGATGGTCGTCACGTTGGTGACCTATTTGGCGATGTCCTCAGGCCTTGTACCGCCGCCTAACGGCGTAGCGGTGCCGTGGACGGTGCCGATTTTCATCAACGGCATTATGGCGACGAACTCGCTGGCCGGCGGATTGCTGCAAGTGGTCAATTTCCTGATTGTGCTTGTCATTTGGTTTCCATTCTTAAAGTTCATTGACCGGATGAACTTGCAAAAAGAGCGGGAAGAGGGGCAAGACGCTGCGAAAAGTGCATCATAACGATACAGCAAATGAGGTGAATCACGATGGAACAACGATCAAAGCAACCAATCACGTATCGCTTTCCTGCCGGATTTTGGTGGGGAAGTGCGACATCCGCGACGCAAATCGAAGGAGCGGCAAACGAAGGGGGGAAAGGGAAGAACATTTGGGATCATTGGTATGAGAAGGAGCCACATCGCTTTTTTAACGGTGTCGGTCCGTCAACCACATCAGATTTTTATCACCGCTACAAAGAGGATATTGCTTTGATGAAGGAGATCGGGCATAATTCATTCCGGTTTTCGATTTCGTGGTCACGCTTGATTCCAGATGGAGTCGGTGAGGTCAATCCGGAAGCCGTGCGGTTTTACAATGCAGTCATTGATGAACTATTGGCGAGTGGGATCGAGCCATTTGTGAATTTGTATCATTTTGATATGCCGTTAGCAATGCAAAATATCGGAGGTTGGGAAAGCCGCGAAGTCGTGGATGCATATACCCGCTACGCCAGCATTTGTTTTGATTTGTTCGGGGATCGGGTAAAAAAATGGTTTACCCACAATGAACCGATCGTTCCGGTGGAAGGCGGGTATTTATATGATTTTCATTACCCCAACATCGTAGACTTCCGCCGCGCTGTACAAGTGGCTTACCATACGATGATTGCTCATGCCAAAGCGGTTGCCGCCTTCCGCAGGGCGGCGATACCGGATGGAAAGATCGGCATTATTTTGAATTTAACGCCGTCTTATCCGCGCAGCCAGCACCCTGCTGATGTGAAAGCGGCGCATATTGCCGATTTGTTGTTTAACAGGAGCTTCCTAGATCCTGCGGTGAAAGGAGAATACCCGCAAGATTTGATTGAACTGTTGGATGAACATGGATTTTTGCCTGTAACGGAAGCCGGTGATCGCGAGCTGATCAAAGAAAACACGATTGATTTGCTCGGCATCAACTACTATCAACCGCGCCGCGTCAAGGCAAAAGAAAATATGCCAAATCCGGACGCCCCGTTTTTGCCTGAACGGTTTTTCGATTACTATGCCATGCCGGGGCGGAAAATGAATCCGTATCGCGGTTGGGAAATTTATGAAAAAGGTATTTATGATATTTTAATTAATATAAAAGAAAAATATGGAAACATTGAGTGCTTTATTTCTGAAAACGGGATGGGTGTTGAAGGAGAAGAACGGTTCCGTGATGAAAGCGGCATGATTCACGATGACTACCGGATTGAATTCATTCAAGAGCATTTAAAATGGGTGCATCGCGCGATTGAAGAAGGAGCAAATGTTAAAGGTTACCATATTTGGACGTTTATGGACAATTGGTCGTGGACCAATGCCTATAAAAATCGGTATGGGCTCGTGGCAGTCGACTTGGAGAACGGTTTGAAACGAACCATTAAAAAAAGTGGTTATTGGTTTAAATCGTTGGCAGAAAACAACGGATTTTAAACGGAAAGCAAGGCGTCCCGGGCAGCGGGGCGCTTTTTGTCGGTTGGGAGGACGGAGCGGCAACGCAAAAGCAGTGAAGGAGAAAGCCGCATTGGCTATTGTGCAAACAGATGATTGTTCGTACAATGAAAATAGGACAATGACGAGGGATGAAAACGATGCCAAAATATGAGCAAATTTCTAACGAAATACGCAGACGAATTAAAGAGGGAGTGTATTCCCTAGACGAGCCGATTCCTGATGAAATCTCGCTCGCTGAGGAGTTTGGCTGCAGCCGGATGACCGTGAAACGGGCGCTTGATCTGCTTGTGTCCGAAGGGCTGTTGTATCGAAAGCGCGGCCATGGCACGTTTATTGTAAAATCCGCCATGCTTGATGGATTGGTGAACGTCGTCAGCAACGAAACGCTCGGCTTGACGAGTTTATTGAAAGGTCGAAAGGTGACAAGCCATATTATCACGTTTGAAGTGCTGTTTCCATCTGATGAGGTGGCTGCTCATTTGTGCATCGACGCGAACACACCGGTGTACCACTTAATCCGGCTGCGCAATGTGGATGGCGAACCGTACGTCATTGAACGGACGTATATGCCCGTCCATTTGATCCCGGGGCTCAACGAAACGGTGCTTCATGGCTCGATTTATCGTTACATCACTCACGAACTCGGCTTAACGATTGCAGGGTCGCACCGAAAGATCCGCGCGGATAAACCGAATGAGCTCGATCAGCAGTACTTGCAGTGCGCACCCGACGATCCGGTATTGGAATTGGAACAGGTTGGTTTTTTGAACAATGGAGAGCCCTTTGAATACTCCTTTTCCCGTCATCGGTACGACAAATTCGTATTCGTCACCGTCAGCACCCGCCGCTAAACGGCGCCTGCTTTCGCGATCCGGGAAGGCAGGCGCGTTTTGTTTGCCGTTCAGGGTTGTTCTTTCCGTCTTTCTTCTAGAGAGTTGGTGGTTTATTGAACGCTCTCCCACCTACGCTAACGCTTAGAGGTGGGAGATTCTTGGGAACACCCGCCCAACGGCAGGCTATGAATCAAGCCATCCCCGTGCGTCCCACGGTTCGACTGCCCTACAACGACAGCAAACGAAGCCCTTCCTGCAAAAACCCGATCGTTTGGTTGATCAGCTCCGCTTGTGTTCGGGTGGGATACAGCCTGGGGCAGGGGGTGAAATGGAACTGGACCTCAGTACGCGCGTCTCCCGACTGGTTATGCAGCGATTTTTTCTCCTTTTTTCTCCATTTATAATGGCGCTCGATCGATTCCATAATGTAAATGGATAGAACGAGCAGGGGAAGGATGCCGCCAATGAGAAGCAAAGCGACGCAGTGGCTGTTGTCTGTATGGGGACTGATGGATCCGCTCTATTATGCATGTTCCCGCCTCGAATATGTTGGTGGGAAAGAGAACGGCTGTCGTTCCATTTTCCGCGTCCGTTTGCTTCGATACAAGGGTGAAACCATTCACCTTTCGGACGGAACGACGATCGCGGCCAATGACTGGCTGTTGAAAATTCACCTTCATAATGTTCGTCTGCTTCGCGAACTGATGCAGTATCGAAGCGATATTCAAAAAGGACGTTATATTTTCGAACAAGTGAAAGCCGGTTTGCCGTATGTTGCCCATCATCTTTACCATCACAAACAGTCCTCCCGCATAAAAGGGATCATCGGCGTGACGATGTTAAACAAAGGTTGTGAGAGACTCGGATTTGATGCCATTGACATTGGCAATTCATTTTATCGTTGGTTTAAAATGGCATCCCATTGGCCGATGATGACAGTGGCCCAACACCGTCTCATGCCGCTTGTCCGCCCGCCGAAATATTTGGTGATGTCAAAGGAAAAATTGTTTTCGTTGTACGGCTGCCATCTCATCCACTAACTCCCTCTTTCTTCTCTCCTCCGTTTCACTATAATGGGTATCGAGGGAGGAGAGAAGACGATGACATTCTTTTTTGTTTTTCTTGCAATCTTGTTATTGCTTGCTTTGGCCATTCGCAAAGCCCACCGCAACACGTATGAAGCGGTTTTGCATAAAGTCCAAGTCGGCCGTTCAGAGGATGGAGACGGAGCCCTTCGGATTTTGCAGCTATCGGATTTGCATCTTGAAAAACTGTCGATCACCCCGGACGATTTATACGGAAAGCTGAAAGAGGAAGCGATCGATTTGATCGCGTTGACGGGCGACTTTTTGGACCGTGAGGAAAGCATCGCCAAGCTCAGTCCGTATTTGGCCGCGCTGAATGCATTGAAACCGACGTACGGCATGTATGCGGTGTTTGGCAACCACGATTACGTGCTTCAAGGCGAACCGTTTGCGCGCTTGAAAGCGACGCTTGAGGCGCACGGCTGCGTCGTCTTGCAAAACGAGACGAAAACGATCACCGTCAACGGTCAAACCGTCAATATCATCGGCATCGATGACTTTTACACGGGGCGCAGCGACATCAAAAAGGCATACGCGGGCGTGAAAGACGGCATCAACCTCGTGTTGACGCACGATCCGGACATCGTGCCGCATATGAAAGACTATCATTTTGACTACTTGTTGTCCGGCCATTTCCACGGCGGACAAATTCATTGGCCAAAGCCATACCATTTGGCGAAAATGAGCAAAACGCTCACCGAGCGGAACATGATCAAAGGTTATCATGAATGGGAGGGAAAACCGTTTTATATCAACGAAGGGCTTGGGCAAACCGGGGTGAACATTCGAATCGGCTCGAAGCCGGAAGTGACGCTCCACTTGTTGGCGCTGCCGTCCCGAAGAGAAGCAGTGAAAGCTGTCTAATTGGCAGCTTTTTATTTTTTTAGGTAGGAAAGCGGTTTCGCTTGCGCGTGCCACCATGCGGCGCGCTTTTTGTGTGGACTCGTCTCCCCGTTGTTGGGGGAAAATCAATGACAGTTTGCATAGACAAGGGAAACCATCGCCATACTTTTTAAAGAAAGGAGTGAATGGCCAATGGAACCGTCGTGGAAAGCTCTCTTGCCATTTTTAGTTGTCATCCCGATTTCGATTTGGACGAAGCAAGTCATCCCGGGGCTGTTTGTCGGGCTGTTGGTTGGCAGTTATTTGATGACCCCGTCCTTGCTTGGCGGGCTGCGGACGATGCTTCATTACGTCGTCGATAACTTGATGCAGACGAACAACATCCGCATCATCATGTTCTTGTATGTGTTCGCCGGCCTTGTCAGCATGATCAAATACACCGGCGGAATCAAAGGATTCGTCCATCTCGTCAGCAAAAAAGTGAAGTCGGCGAAAACCGCCATGTTCTTGACGTGGATATCGACGATGGTGACATTCAGCGACCCCGATTTTCGCATCGTCACCGTCGCGCCGATCATGAAGGCGCTGCGCAAACGGCTCGGGCTGTCGTCCCAGCAAATCGGCTTTGCCATTGAGGTGACTTCCAACCCGGTCGTTGCCTTGATTCCGATCGCCACTGCCTTTGTCGGCTATATGGTGTCGGTCATCGACAAGGCGCTTGATACGGCCGGCATCGGTGCGGAGCCGTACATCGTGTACGTCCGAAGCATTCCGTTTAACTTTTTCTCGTATGCCATTATTGCGGTTGGGCTCTACTACAGTTTTTTTGTCTATTCGCGCAAAAAACAAGCGGCAGTAAGCGAAAAGCGGAAAGAGGCGCCGATTCGAAGCTGGAACGAGCGGTTGGCGCTCGAAATGGCGGAAGAACAGCGGCCGGCTGACAATGAGCCCAATGAAGCGCAAGGGGAAGAAGGAGACGCGATGCAGACATGCCCGCGCGCCTATCAGAAAGAAACGCCGGTGAAACCGTGGAATTTGATCGTTCCACTTTCAGTCGTTCTTGTTTTGACGCTGTTTTTAAGCTGGTGGGACGGCCATCGCGGAGCGCGGACGTTTTGGGATGCTTTTTTGCGGAGCGATGCGCTCGGCGCGATGTTGGAGGCGCTGTTGTTTACTGTAATTATCGCTGTCGCCTTTTTCCTTTGGCAACGATTTAAATTGAACGATTTGTTGACGCATTTTGTCAAAGGCGGCAATGAGCTGATTTCCGTCATTTTAATGCTGGCGCTCATTTGGGCGCTGTCGGCGGTGGCGGAAGACTTAGGGTTTTCCCAATACATTACGAGCCATGTGCAACAATGGATTCCGCCGTTTTTTGTCGCCCCGATTTTGTTTTTGCTTGGCGCCGTCATTTCCTACTTCATCGGCTCGTCATGGGGGACGTGGGGGATGTTGATGCCGCTTGGTGTGACGCTCGCGAGCCAGTCGGGAACGAACATTTTGCCGGTCATCGGCGCGGTGTTTGCGAGTGGGACGTTCGGGGCGTTTGCGTCGCCGCTTAGCGACAATACGGTGACGCTTTGCACTATTTTGGATTTGCCGGTGATGGAATACGCGCGAACGAAGCTGATTCCGTCGTTGATCGCCGCCGGCATCGCCGCCGTTTTGTTCGGCGCGACATCGTTTCTTTTGCATTAACGCCGTTATCGTCCTCTTTCGCCTTCCGTGATACACTAAAAGAAAAAAGAAAGGGGAACGCTGATGGGAGAGGCGGAACGGCGGCTTGAGGAGCTCGGCCAATGGCGGGAGGAAGATCCGAAAGAACGGCTCGAGCAGCTGAATGAGCGGCTCGCGGTGGAGGACGCGTATTATCGTGCGGATGAAGACCAACGGGCGCGCGAACGGTATTACCGCCATCTGACGCTTGAAGGGGATGGATTGATGTTGTTTGTCCGCTATCACGAACTGGTGGCGCGCACCCATAAGCGGCGGCTGCCGTATTTTTTCAGCAAGGATGAGTATTTGTACACATGGGTCGACTTGCACCCGGACGGAACGGTGCGCAGCTTGTATTCCGGCGAGCGGAAAGATCCACGAACACTGATCGTTCAAGATGTGGAAACGATGAAGCGGCGTTATGAAGAGTTTCGTCAACTGTTGAGAAGGACGAAAAATGGATGGGGCGATGTGCACGAGCGGGTGAACACGATCGAGCAGCAATGGAAATTCAATGCGGAACATGTCGTGCCTCAGTCGTGGTTTGGTGCCCGCGAGCCGATGAAAGGCGATTTGCATCATTTGTTCGTCTGCCAGCCGGAGTGCAATACGATGCGGTCGAATTTTCCGTACGCGGATTTCCCGTTTTACAATCCGGAAGATCCCGACGAACAAATCCAAAACCGCTGCGGCGTCGTCCATAACGGCTATTTCGAGCCGGAATACGGCAAAGGGACGGCGGCAAGGGCGATGCTTTACTTTCTGCTTCGCTACCCGAAGGCGATCGCGAAATCATTCCGGCGCAAAATCGATATTCCGCTCCTTGTCCGTTGGCACGAACAATTTCCGCCAACGGTGTATGAGCATCATCGCAACAGCGCGATTTTCTTCATCCAAGGCAACCGCAATCCGTTCATTGATTTCCCGGAACTAGCGGGAAGGATGGTGTTTCCGTTTGAGGGGGCGCTGTGAAATGAGATTGAGGGCGGATGTCCGCTTTTTGTTTCCAAAGAGCGCCTAATCGTCCGAGAGCGGAAAAACAGCGTGATAATAGGCAGAAAAGCTGTCTCCGAAAAACGGTCGTTTCATTTCGGGAGACAGCTTTTTTGCGGCTAAACAAAGCGTGAGAGAGGTCAAGCGGAAATCGTTTGTTCATCCGTTGCCTGGCGGTCTGCTTGTTTGCGGAAGTACGTTGCGACAATCGGACCGGAAATATTGTGCCAGACGCTGAAAATAGCGCTTGGAACGGCGGCGAGCGGCGAAAAATGGGCGGTCGCTAAGGCCGCACCAAGCCCAGAGTTTTGCATGCCCACTTCAATGGAAATCGCCTTTTGTTTTGGCGGCGACAGGCGAAACAGTTTGGCAAACCAATATCCAAGCAGCAGCCCCAATCCGTTGTGAGCGACTACAATCAGAAAAATAAGAAGCCCGCTTTTGGCAATGGCGGCTTGGTTTTGCCCGACGACGGCGGCGACGATGGCTACAATGGCGATGACCGAAACGAGCGGCAGCGCCGGGATGCACGCTTTTACTTGCTTTTGGAACAGCGCCTGGGCGATGAGCCCTAAAACAATCGGAATCAGCACGACTTTGACGATTGACCAAAACAACGCGGCAGCGGATACGGACAGCCATTTTCCAGCTAAAAGCAAGATGAGCGAAGGCGTCAAAATCGGCGCCAAAATCGTCGAAACCGAGGTGACGGCGACCGACAGCGCCGTGTCCCCTTTCGCCAAATACGTCATGACGTTGGACGCCGTTCCGCCCGGGCAGCAGCCGACTAAAATAATGCCAAGCGCCACTTCACGCGAAACCGGCAAGAAATAAGCGAGCAAAAACGCGACAAGCGGCATGATGAGAAACTGGGCAACGACGCCGATTAACACATCAAGCGGACGCTTGAACACCTCTTTAAAATCGTTCGCTGACAGCGTCAATCCCATGCCAAACATCACGATGCCTAGAAGCGGCACGATATACGGAGCGATCCACGTAAATGCGCTGGGAGCGAAAAAGGCGAGCGCTCCAAACAGAAGCACCCAGATGGCAAAGGTGTTGCCGACAAAGTTGCTGATTTTTCCTAGTGTGTTCATTGAGCTTCCTCCTTGAGCAAAGATGGGAAAGATATACAAAAAATTATATATACTTTTCAGAAAAATTCAACTGATGAGGTGGCGAATTTTGAAGAAATGGTGACAATGAGGAATGATTGTGAAAAATGTCACTCCTTTTTTCTTAGCTTATGGTATGATTGAAATTGAGAAGAAGAATCATTATTGAACCACAGGAGAGCGGATAGAAAAACAGGGGGAAATGATCATGGTGCTGACTGATTTGTATAAAGGGGAAACAGCGGTCGTCGTCCGTCTGGCCATTGAGCAGGAGGCACTGAAACAGCGTCTTCTTCATCTAGGGGTGAAAGAAGGAAAAATGGTGCGGTTGAAAGCGGCGATGCCGTTTGGCGGACCGGTGATGGTCGAAGTCGATGGGCAAGCAATCGGCTTGCGGCGCAAAGAGGCGGCGTCGATTGAGGTGAGATAAATGTATGTCGCTCTATTTGGCAATCCGAACACCGGCAAAACGTCATTGTTTAACTGCTTAACTGGGTCTTATGAATATGTGGGCAACTGGAGCGGGGTGACGGTCGAGAAAAAGGTGGGGGTGCTTCGCCAGCACGGGGTGCCGGTCGTCGATTTGCCCGGCGTGTATTCGCTTCAGCCACTGTCTCGCGATGAAGGAGTGGCGACCGATTTTTTATTGACCGAGCCGTGCTCAGCGATTGTCAATATCGTTGACGCGTCGCAGTTGCGCCGCAATTTGCATTTGACCGTTCAGCTGCTGGAATTTGGCTGTCCCGTTGTCATCGCGCTAAACATGGTCGATGTGGCGGAAAAACGAGGCGTGAAAGTGGACGCCGCTAAACTGTCGAAGTATCTTGGCGTTCCTGTTATCCCGGTCATCGCCCGAACCGGAAAAGGAACGAACGAATTGGTTCACGCCGTTTTGGCGGCAAAAGATAAGCCGCACCCGGCAATCGCGATCGATTACGGCGCCGAGGTGGAGGACGCCATCAGGCGCATTGCCGAGCAGCTGCCGGACGATGTGCCGGGGGACAAACGGTGGGTGGCGCTGCAGTTTCTTGAGGGAAATGAACGCATGGCTGCGTATTTGCATAATAGCATGGACCTTTCGCCGCTCGCGGCGATTCGCGCGGAGACGGAGCGGGCGCTTGGCGGCGCGCTCGCCAAGCATATTTACGAGGCGCGCGACCGTTGGATCGCTGAGGTGATCGCTGCTTCAGCCATTGAGTTCAAACATAAGCCGTTGACATGGACGGAAAAAATCGATGCGGTGGTGACGAACCGCTACGTTGGGCTGCCGATTTTTTTGGCGCTGATGTATGTGGTGTTTATGCTGACGTTTAACTGGCTGGGGACGCCGCTTGCCGATCGGCTTGATGCGTTTTTCTCCGGTCCGCTGGCAGATGGGTTGTCCCGTTTTCTCGACTGGGCAGGGGCATCGCCGTTTATCAAGGCGCTCGTCTTGGACGGCGTTGTTGCTGGGGTCGGCGGGGTGTTGGTGTTTGTGCCGCAAATTTTCATTTTGTTCTTTTTCATTTCTTTGCTTGAAGACTCCGGATATATGGCGCGCGTGGCGATGGTGATGGACCGGATGATGGAAGCGATCGGGTTAAACGGCAAGGCGTTTATCCCGATGATCATTGGCTTTGGCTGCAACGTTCCTGGAGTGATGGCGGCGCGGACGATTGAGCAGCCGAAAGAGCGGCTCATGACGATCTTGGCGCTGCCGTTCATGTCATGTTCCGCCCGCTTGCCGGTGTACGCCTTGTTTGCCGGCACGTTTTTCGCCCGCGAGCAGGCGCTTGTCGTGTTTTCGCTTTACGTGCTTGGCATTGTAGTGGCTTTGGGGCTTGCCAAGTTGTTCTCATCGACGCTCTTGAAAAACGAAAATTCGCTGTTTGTCATTGAATTGCCGCCATACCGCGTGCCGCAGGCGCTCACACTATGGCGAAGCACATGGGAAAAAGGGAAAGGATTCATCCGCAAAGCAGGAACCTTTATTTTCGGCGGTTCGGTCGCCATTTGGCTGCTGACGTATGTCGGGCCGCGTGGGGTTGGCGTTCCAATGGATGACAGTTTGCTGGCTGCGATCGGCGGGTTGATCGCACCGTTGTTGTCGCCGCTTGGCTTTGGCGCCTGGCAGGCAGGCGCCGCGTTGATCACCGGTTTTTTGGCGAAAGAAGTTGTGGTGTCGACGATGAATATTATTTACCACGTTCATGAAGCAAGCGGGCTGAAGAAAGTGATTGCTGCCCAGTTTACGCCGCTGTCGGCGTTCAGCTTTATGGTGTTCGTTTTGCTTTACACTCCGTGTCTGGCAACCGTGGCGGCGATCCGCAAAGAAACCGGATCGTGGAAATGGACGCTGTTGTCGATTGGCATCGCCTTAACGGTTGCTTATATGATTTCACTTCTTGTCTACCAAGCTGGAAAGATAGTAGGTTTTCCATGAAAGGAGAGAATATGATGATGGCGAATATCATCATTGGCGGAGCGATTTTTGCCTACGCCGGCTGGACGCTGGTCCGACACGTGAAAAAAAGCGCCAAAGGGGCGTGCGCGTCATGCCATGCAGCGGACCATTGCCGAGGCAGCTGCGGGACGGAGAGATAATCCGTTCAAGACAAACGGATTCCTGACGATGATCGGAATCCGTTTTTTCATTTTCCGACGAAAGACTTTCGCTTCCATGGTTGTAGGATAGCCAAAAATAAGCGGGGATGCAATGGGTAAGCTGCTTCAACGGACCATCCGTTTCAACGGGCTCTGGAGGAAAAAAATCAGGCCGCCCTTTGTTTTGGCTGTTGGGTGTTGTTGCCTCAATGATGGCCGAAACACCGGGGGTAGAAAGCTTTTTTCGTTCAACCGTTGAAACTCAAGGGAAGACCGTGAGTGTGGAGGATAAACTTTTGACAATACTCAATACCTGCCGCAAGGTAAAAGTATGAAAAGCTGCGAATAGCGAAAAGGCGTCTTTGGATCAAGGTTCGCACAGTTGTGTAAAAACAAAGCAGCAAAAAACGATGTTGTTGTCCTGTCATCCAAGTTTACTGTGTTGGCGATGGAATTTCACGCAATAATTGAACTTGACCCGGCTTTGGCCCGCTCTTTTCCTCACTCTTTTCCTCATTCTTTTCGTTTTTGGATGGGACGGATGTAACTCTCTAATTCGTGGGCAAGATGCTGGATGCAATCATTTCCCCGGAACTTGGCATCCTCGACAAGGTACACCGTGAAATCTTCCGCTTCTTTATTGGTCATAGTGAACTCATATCCATTCAAATCAAGGAACGTGACGAATACGGTTAAAGCCGTCCGCTTATTGCCGTTGTGGAAAATATGACCTGTCGCGATGGAATGGTAATAGCAGCAAGCCTTTTCAATAATCGAAGGGAACTGTTCCTCCCCGAACAATTTCGTTTTCGGTCTTTCCAACATCCACGCGAATTTATCGGGGAATTGGATCCCCGCTTGTTCTGCGTCGTCGTACATTTCCATGACCGTGTAATGGATAAATATGATTTCTTCCGCTGTCAAATAATAAACCATGTTTTCCTCCGGTTGCTCCTTTATCTATATTTCAAGTTGCGCAGCGCTTCGTCATATTTGGAGATCGCGCGGTTCATCGCCATCACGACTTCAGGACGGACTTCTTTTGGAATTCGGTTTGCGCGTTTCATCACGATTTCCCCTCGTTCCTTGTCGTAATATATTTCGATTTCATCGCCTTTATTTAGGTTTAGCATCGTGGCTAAATCTTTCGGGATGCTAACGGACAAACTATTCCCGACTTGGCTAATCCGACGTGTATACGTTTTGTCATTCTTGCTTCCCAACATTTCCGCGTCCATTTCTTTTTCATCTCCTTTCCATATAATGGGCAAAAAGGACGTTTTTATCCATAAAATTATTACTGTATAAACAATTATAACAATAATCTTCCGAAAAGCAATACGGAATAATAAAAAAGGGCTTTTTGTCTTTCAACGAGAAAAACGCATGCCGCATTTGCAGTCGGGGGATCATTCCATTGAGGGTAGGTTCTTTGTCACTATTCAATGGATATACATGACGCTGTTTTTGTCGTTTCTTGTTTCGAAGAATGGCGAAAATGAAAAGAAGGAAACGATATTCATCAAAATTTGTTTGCAGTTAGGACGAACGGACTATTTACATGGAATGAAAAAAACGGTAAAAATAGAAGTGAGGATAGCAGTTTAGAAAAAAGAGAAAATTCTGTTTATCAAGGGGACAGCATTATGGTTTACGATGGAATCATTTTGTCGTTGTTGATCGGCTGGTTTCGCGGCGGAAGCCTGAAAGGGTTGGCCAACATGAAATTGCGCTTCGGTTGGCTGTTCCCGATCTTATTGGCGGTGCAGTTTGTGGTCTTTTTCCTGCAAGAGCGGGTCGCATGGATCTCGAGCATGAGCAACGGCATTTTTCTCCTCGTCTACATCACCGGGCTCGCGTTTTTATGGCTCAACCGCCATCAGCCAGGGTTTCCGGTCATCTTCGCCGGCGTCTTGCTCAACTTTATCGTCATGGCCGTAAACGGCGGACGGATGCCGGTCTCGATCGAAGCCGCCCAATTTCTCGGCCGCGAATACATCGAAGCGTTAAAAGCCGGTCTGTACGGCAAGCACCAGGCGATCACATCGGATACGCTTCTGCCGTTTCTCGGCGACATCATTCCGCTGTCTCCACCGTATCCGCGCCAGCAAATCATCAGCATCGGCGACGTTGTGATGAACGTAGGGGCGTTCTTGTTCATCCAGCATCTGATGCTCAGCGCACCGCGCCATGGGGCAGACGATGCTGAGAAAGAAACAACGACCGCTCCTGCGAATCAATAAATTAAGGGGAGGAGTTTATTTATGAAATGGAAACAAACTCTTATTAACCTGTTGATTATTGGGTCTGTGATTGTTGCATTGACATCGGGTATGAAGCTTGTGTAATAATGATTGTGTAATAACGATTGAAATGACGAGGGGCTGAAAACTGCCTCTCTTAGCTTTTTTATAAATTTTGAATTACTGAGAGTGATTTTGAATGGGAAATCGTATATCGTCTATCGGTGTCAAACTCTATATTTTAGGGATTTCTTTACTGGGTCTCTTTGTTTATTTTTTTCATTTGACCGTCTCATTTTTTTCTTTGAGTGATTGGGTTTTGATTTATGTATTAACAGCTTCTGTTCTTATAGTGAATCGTTTTTTGATTTACCTTCCCCCAAAAGGGAACTCTATTTCTATGGATTCATCGATTTATTTGGCTTGTTTATTTGTTTTTAATTTACATATTACGTTACTTGTGTTGGGAATATTTAGTTTTATATATGCCCTATATAAAAGAAGCATTGAATTATGGAAGCATTTATTTAATTTTTCTATGTATTGTTTGATGATTATAAGTGCACATTATGTTTTTCATTTATCTGGAGGAACGGTCGGCACGATAAATATTACCAATATCTTTCCTTATATAATTTCTTTGTTTGTTTATTTTTTAGTAAATATACTGGTGCTATCTTGTTATTTTATTATTTCTTCACAACGTTTATTTAATGGTGTTCTCAATTTCGGATTATTAAAAGAAGTGGGAATGACCTATTGCATTACTCTAATTCTTTCGCTTGTTTTGTTATTTTTGTTGCAAGAGGCCAAATATTTTGGTGTTTTCTTGTTTACCATTTTAATCACATTTTTATCCATTGCCTTCCGGAAGCTTCTTTATTTATATCAGGAAAAAGCAAATCAAGTCAATCGCGACCACCTCACCGGCCTATACAACCACGGTTTTTTCAAAGAAACGCTCAAGGAGCAGTTTTCCGACTGCAAGCTGTTGAAACAGCCGTTGACCTTGGCATTTCTGGATTTGGACGATTTTAAAAAATACAATGACCGGAACGGGCATTTGCAAGGAGATCGTTTGTTGGCTTTTTTTGGGAAGCTGCTGCAAAAAGCGGTGGAAGGGACGAACTTCACGGTCGCCCGCTATGGCGGCGAAGAGTTTGCCATTTTAATGCCCAACACGACGAAAGAAGACGCGTACGCGTTTTTAAACCGGTTGCGCAAAGAAGTGAACGATACATATTTTGACGGCGTCGAGCATATTCCGTATCGTTGCCTGTCGTTTTCGTGCGGCATCGCCGAGATGGAAAAAGATATGCATGAAAGCGATGAGCTCATCCACCGCGCCGATCAGGCGCTTTATTACGCGAAGGCGCAAGGGAAAAACAACGTTCAGTTGTATGATAAACATAATATGTGCTTGGATGAAATTAAGTTTAAACAAGACTTGGAAGCGCTCGAGCAACAAGTGAAATTCTTTCTTTCGAAAGATGTCTATACATACCGCCATAGCAAACGGGTGTTTAAATATGCACTTGAATTTGGCAGCCGCCTTGACGAATTGACGGTCCATGAACGGCAGACGCTTGCCCTGGGAGCGATCATTCATGACATTGGAAAAATCGAAGTGCCCCGGGATATTTTAAATAAGTCCGGAAAATTGGAAAAGCATGAATGGGAGATCATCCAAAAGCACGTGGCGTGGGGGCGCGAGATTGTAGCGGCGGAGAAGCGATTCGATGAGTTGCTTCCGCTTGTCGAGCTGCATCACGAACGATATGATGGGAAAGGGTATCCGTACGGGCTGAAGGGGGAAGAAATCCCGAAATTGGCCCGCATTTTGTGTATTATCGACTCATTTGACGCCATGACGACCGAGCGGCCGTACCAGCCGACGAAAACGTTTGAAGAGGCGCTTGAGGAAATCGAGCGTTGCGCTGGGACGCAGTTTGATCCTGTGTATGCGGCGAAGTTTGTCGCGTTTGTGCGCGAGCGTTATTTGCCGCTTGCCGAGATGGAGCAACTGAATTAAGCGACAGAAGGCACTTGCCGATGGCAAGTGTTTTTATTTTGGTTTTGAATGTTTTTGAATGGTTTTTCTTATTTATTGAATGATATTGATAGAAAATGAATGTTTTTGATTGATTTTTTCGTTGTCTTGGGATATGATAGAGTTGTAAGCGATATCCCCGGTGATCGGAGGTGGGAGTGTGCTAACCGAAGAACGCCACCGCTTCATTTTGGAGCTGTTGGCGCAAAAAGGGGTTGTCAAGCTGCAAGAGCTCGTTGACGCGACCGGGGCGTCAGAGTCGACGATTCGCCGCGATTTGACGCAGCTTGAAAAAGAAAAACAGCTGCGCCGCGTGCACGGCGGAGCGGCGTTGTTGCAGCAAAAACGCGAAGAGTTAAGCGTGTTGGAAAAGTCGCTGAAATATATAGAGGAAAAGCGGCGGATCGCCGCCTATGCGGCCAGCTTGGTGCAAAAAGGAAACTGCATCTATTTGGATGCGGGAACGACCACGTGGGAAATGATTCCGCATTTGGCTGGCAAAGAGGTCATTGTGGTGACGAACGGCGTGATGCATGTCGAGCGGCTGCTTGAGCATAACGTCACGACGTATTTGGTCGGCGGCATGATCAAGCCGAAGACGAAAGCGTTGATCGGGCGCGGCGCCATCGAGTCGCTGCGGCAGTACCGCTTCGACCAATGTTTCATCGGCGCGAACGGTGTTCATTACGACTATGGCTATACGACGCCGGACCCGGAAGAGGCGCTGGTGAAATATACGGCGATGCAGTTGGCGCAGCGCGCGTATGTGCTCGCAGACCATTCGAAATTAAATGAAAGCTCGTTCGCGAAAATTGCGGATTTGCATGAAGCGGTGTTGATCACCGATGAATTGGATGAAGATTGGAACGATTTGTATCGAACAAAAACGACGGTAGAGGTTGTGGCTCCATGATTTACACATGTACGTTAAATCCATCTGTGGATTATATTGTTCACCTCGATGAGCTTCATGTTGGCGAACTGAATCGTTCGGTGAAAACGTTCACATTTCCGGGCGGGAAAGGGATCAACGTGTCGCGTGTGTTGAAGCGTTTGGGTGTGGACAGCACGGCGCTTGGATTCGTGGGCGGATTCACCGGCGGGTTCATTGAAAGCGAACTTCGGAAAGAAGGCATTGCCTGCGATTTTGTTCATGTCCCAGGGCAAACGCGCATTAACGTCAAACTGAAAGCGGGGCGGGAGACGGAAATTAACGGCGAAGGCCCGGCGGTTGCCGATGACGATGCAACGCAATTGATAGCGAAAATCGGAGCGCTTTCGGCCGGTGATGTGCTTGTGCTCGCCGGAAGCGCGCCGATGTCGCTGTCGGCGGACATGTACGAGCGATTGGCGGCTCGAGCGGTGAAACGGCGTGTTCGTCTTGTTGTCGATACGAGCGGTCCGGCGCTCGAGGCGCTGCTCGCCTGCCGGCCGTTTCTTGCCAAGCCGAACCACCATGAGCTGGCCGAACTGTTTGGCGCCGCTGTGCTGACGAAAGAAGACATCATCCTCTATGGCCGCCGGTTGGTTGAAAGAGGAGTAGAGCATCTCATCGTCTCGATGGGCGGCGCGGGGGCGTTTTACTTCGGCCGGGAAGCAACGCTGTTTGCCGAAGCGCCAAAAGGAACGGTGAAAAATTCGGTCGGGGCGGGTGATTCGATGGTCGCTGGGTTTTTAGCCGCCCATACGAGCGGAAAACCGATCGAGGAAGCGTTCGCTTACAGTGTCGCCGCCGGAAGCGCGACCGCGTTTTCGGAAGATTTATGCACGAAAGAGGAAGTCGAAGCGCTCGTCGACCGCGTCCGCGTCGTGCGTTTATAGGAGGAAATCAAGGGGGGGCGTACAGATGAACGTCACGGATTTGTTAACAAAGGAAACGATGATTCTTGAACTTCGGGCAAAGACAAAAGAGGAAGTGATTGATGAATTGGCCGCGAAACTCGCCGAGGCGGGGGCGGTCAGCGATGTGGAGGCGTTCAAACGAGCGATTTGGGCGCGCGAACAACAAAGCACGACCGGCGTTGGAGATGGCGTTGCCATTCCGCACGCCAAAACGGCGGCGGTCAAGCGCCCGGCGGTGGCGTTTGGCCGTTCGACCGCCGGGATTGATTACGAGTCGCTGGACGGCCAGCCAAGCCATTTGTTTTTCATGATTGCGGCCCCGGAAGGCGGGGAACAGACGCATTTGCAGGCGTTGGCGAAACTATCGTCGCTGTTGATGGATGTCTCGTTCCGCACCCGGTTGGAGCGTGCTTCGGATGAAGAGGAGATCCTCCGTTTGTTCAAAGAGAAAGAGAACAAAAGGGAAGAACCGTCTCTGCAAGGCGCCCCATCTGGCGGCCGACGGAAAGTGCTGGCGGTGACCGCTTGTCCGACAGGAATCGCTCATACGTATATGGCCGCTGATGCACTGAAAGCGAAAGCGGCGGAAATGGGGGTGGCGATCAAAGTCGAGACAAACGGCTCCGATGGAGTGAAAAACGCTCTGACGGCGCAGGAGATTGAAGAGGCAACGGCGATCATTGTCGCAGCCGATAAACAAGTCGAAATGGACCGCTTCAATGGCAAACACGTCATTCAAGTGCCAGTCGCCCAGGCGATTCGTCAGCCGGAGAAGCTGATCGAGCAGGCGTTGCGCCAAGATGCACCGATTTATCGGGCGAGCAGCACGGCGCGAGGCAGCGCGGGAGCGGCGAAGCCGCGCACCGGTTTTTACAAGCATTTGATGAACGGTGTATCGAATATGCTTCCGTTTGTCGTCGGCGGCGGGATTTTGATTGCGCTTTCCTTCACCTTCGGCATTAAAGCGTTTGATCCGAAAGATCCGTCGTATCATCCGTTTGCCAAACTGTTAATGGACATTGGCGGCGGCAATGCGTTTGCGTTAATGGTTCCTGTGCTGGCTGCATTCATCGCCATGAGCATTGCCGACCGGCCGGGGTTTGCGCCGGGGATGGTCGGCGGTTTTCTGGCGGCGAACGGCGGGGCGGGTTTCTTGGGCGGATTGATCGCTGGCTTTCTGGCCGGGTATTTGGTCGTCGGGCTGCGCAAACTGTTCAGCCGCTTGCCGCAGTCGCTTGAGGGGATTAAACCGGTGCTGCTCTATCCGGTATTCGGCATTTTCCTCACCGGCGTCATTATGATGTATGTGGTCATCGATCCTGTCAAGGCGTTGAATGAAGGACTGAAACATTGGCTTTCCGGCATGGGAACAGCCAACTTAGTGCTGCTTGGTGCGGTGTTGGGAGGTATGATGGCGGTCGATATGGGCGGACCGATCAACAAAGCGGCGTATACGTTTGGGCTGGCGATGATTGAAGCTGGCAACTTTGCGCCGCATGCGGCGATTATGGCTGGCGGGATGGTGCCACCGCTCGGATTGGCGCTGGCGACAACGTTCTTTAAAAAGAAATTCACGAAAGCCGAGCGGGAAGCCGGAAAAACGTGCTATATCATGGGCGCTTCGTTCATTACCGAAGGGGCGATTCCGTTTGCCGCGGCTGACCCGGTGCGGGTCATTCCATCGATTATCGTCGGATCGGCTGTTGCGGGAGCGTTGACGATGTGGTTCCATATCGGGCTGCCGGCGCCGCACGGAGGGATTTTCGTCATCCCGATCGTCAAAGGCAGTGCATGGCTTTATATCTTGGCTATTTTGATTGGTTCCATCGTAACCGCATTGATGGTCGGGTTGTGGAAAAAAGAAGTGGAAGAATAATAGAAGAAGAGGCGTTTCGCCAAAGGCGGAGCGCCTTTTTTGTTATGGAGTTTGCTATTTTTCTTACCAAATTTTCATGACAATGGTCATTTATCATGATAAAATGAACGGTTGTAAATGAGAGGAGAACCCATGATGAACACGTTTTTGCAGCTGAATACGATTTTTATCAGCATATTGATTGAATCGTTGCCGTTCGTCGTGCTCGGGGTGTTTGTTTCCGGAGTCATTCAAATGTTTGTCAGTGAAGAGGCCGTACAACGGTGGGTGCCGAAAAACCGCCTTTTGGCCATTGTTTATGCCACATTGCTTGGAGTGTTTTTCCCTTCATGCGAATGCAGCATCGTGCCGATCACCCGCCGTCTCGTCGCCAAGGGGGTGCCGCTTTACGCGGCCGTGCCGTTTATGTTAACGGCGCCCGTCATCAATCCGGTTGTGCTGTTTTCGACGTATATCGCCTTCGGAAGCAGTTGGACGATGGTATTGTGCCGGGCGCTGTTCGCTTGCGCCGTCGCCGTCACTGTCGGCGCCGTGATGGCGATTCGGCATGAAGGCAGCGAGTTGCGCCATGAACGGCGCGAGATGCCGATGATGCCCCGTACTTGGAAAGAGAAAATCGTTGGCACCCTGCGCCATACGATCGATGAATTTTTTGCGACCGGGAAGTATTTGATCATTGGGGCGTTCATTGCTTCGGCGATGCAAACGTATGTGAAAACGTCGGCGCTTGTGTCGATCGGCAATGGGAAAGTGGCGGCCTCTTTGGTCATGATGGCGCTCGCCTTCGTGCTGTCGCTCTGTTCCGAGGCGGACGCATTTATCGCCTCGTCGTTTCAAAGCACATTTCCGTTTCACGCGCTGGCAGCGTTTCTCGTTTACGGGCCGATGCTCGATGTGAAAAATACGCTCATGTTGTTTCAGTCATTCCGCGCCCGGTTTGTGTGGAAACTGATTTCCTATATCACGTTGTTTGTGTTTGCCGGATCGCTATTGATCTAGCAAGGAGGTGGCGGCATGATTCGCATGTATATTTTGCTTGGGTTTGCGTTTTTGTTTTTTCATTTATATATTACTGGAGAGTTGAGCAAATACATTAATATGCGGTATTCGTATATTTCGTTTAGTGCGATGTTTGTGTTTGCTTTTTTAACGATCGTGCAATTTGTGCTGGCAAGCCGCAACGAGGAACCGCACGATCATGGGGAAGAATGCTGCGGCCATCATCATCATGAGCCGTCCGCGCGCTGGAAGCGGGCGGTGAATTACCTTATTTTTGTTTTTCCGCTTGTTTCCGCCTTCTTGTTTCCCGTTGCGACGCTGGATTCTGAAGTCGTAAAGGCGAAAGGGATTCATGTTCCTGGGATGGCGGCTGACGGCAGCGATCCGTTTGCCCAGCGGCAGTTTTTGCGTCCGGATACGAGCATGTATTATGGGCGGGACGATTATCAAAATGCCATGGAAAAAGAGCTGAAAAAATACGGTCGTCTTGCTCGCTTGGAGTTGAATGATCAAAACTATTTAAATGCCATGGAAACGATTTATCAGTTTCCCGGGGCATTCGCCGCCCGCGACATTGAATTCACCGGGTTTGTTTACCGTGAGGAAACGACGCGCGCCAATGAGGCGTTTCTCCTTCGCTTTGGAATCATTCATTGTGTTGCGGATTCAGGGGTGTACGGGCTGCTCCTTCAGTTTCCAAAGACGGTGCCGCTTCAAAATGATGAATGGATTCATGTGAAAGGTACGCTATCCACCATGTATTACCAGCCGTTTCATATGACGCTTCCGTATGTAAAAGTGACGTCATGGGAGAGGGTGGCCAAACCGAAGGAGCCGTACGTATACCGCCAATTCAATGAATAAGAGCGAGCCGCGGACTGGCTCGCTCTTTTGGATAAAGTTGCGCTCATTCCTTTTGCCGCGCTTGTTTCACCGTGGTGATTGCGCTTGTTTGGCTGAACGAATTGTCGAATTGGGAAAGGGCCGTCAACGCTTGGGCGGCATCGATCACCTCGCCGAGCTTCAAGCAAAGCAAGCGCTCCTCTTCCAACCCGCGCCGCCGCCACTCGGTCCATAGACGGTCGAGCGCTTCTTTCGGCGTATCATCGGCGAGGCGGAACGCGCCGTAATGCATCGGCACAAACAGGCGGGCCCGGCAGTCCAAAAACGCCTGCACTGCTTCTTCCGGTGTGGTGTGCTGCGGCCCCATAAACCATTCCGGTTCGTACGCGCCGATCGGCAAGAGCGCATAGTCGATGGAAAAGCGTTCACCGATGTCGCGAAAGCCGCGGAAGTAGCCGCTGTCGCCAGCAAAATAAACCGTCGGTGCGTCGTCCGCTTCAATGACCCACCCGCCCCAGTGCGACGTATTCGTATCCCAAAGCGTTCGCCGCGTCCAATGTTGGGCGGGAACAAATGTGAGCGTCACGCCGCGGAATTCAGCCGTGCGCCACCACGACAGCTCAGTGACATGGCGGAAGCCGCGGCGGCGGAACAAGCGGCCGAGCCCCTCGGGCACGAATATGTGCGGGTCACCGTGCAAACGGCGGAGGCTGCCGAAATGCAAATGGTCATAGTGGCCGTGGGAAATGAGCACAACGTCCACGGGCGGCATCTTGTCAAGCGGAACACCAGGAGCCGTCAAGCGTTTGGCCGCGCCCATCCAATTCGCCCAGACGGGATCGGTGACGATGGTGATGCCATGAAGTTGAACGACAAAGGTCGAATGGCCGACCCAGCAGAGCTGCGGCCGTCCGTTCGGCTTCTGAAGCCGCTCGTATTGAGGCGGTGAAACATGCGGCACGACGTAGGACAAATCTTTTTGTTTTTGTTTCCGCTCCCGCTGCCAGCGGCGGAAATCGGCCCATGTTTTGTGCGTCGAGACGCCGTCTAAGTTTTCATAGCGCTTGGCCAATGATTTCTCACTCCATTTTTTGTATTATATTATTTAGAGTAGCAAACCTTTTTTGCGAAGTACAAAATGTTTGCCCAGGTGGTGGAATGTATGCTTCGTTCGTTTACAATCCGCACGGCAAAGCGGGATGACATGATCGACATTACTTCATTCGTCGAGGAGACGGTGCGCCAGGCTAACGTGACGGAAGGGATCGCTGTCGTTTATTGTCCGCATACAACGGCTGGCATCACCATTAACGAAAACGCGGATCCAGATGTCAAGCACGACATGATGCGCCGTTTTGATGAAACGTATCCGTGGGAGCATCCGCTTGACCGCCATATGGAAGGAAACACGGTCGCTCATATGAAAGCGAGCACGGTTGGCGCGTCGCAGCACGTCATTATTCACGAAGGCCGGCTGCTGCTTGGACGCTGGCAAGGTGTGTATTTTTGTGAATACGATGGGCCGCGCCAGCGGACGTTGTATGTGAAGGTGATCGAAGGTTAGCAACCATAATTTTATTATGTAAACAAAAGAAAAAGAATAAGGCGGAGAGACGATAGATAGGTTAGCAAGAAGTTTGGGCGAATTATGGATAACCCCCGGACAAAGTGTTTTGTCCGGGGGTTACCGTTACGCCGGCGTCGTTAAAATGAGCGGCCCGTTTTTTGTAATGGCGATCGTATGTTCATATTGCGCTGAATACGAGCCGTCGATCGTTCGCGCCGTCCAGCCGTTCGGATCCATTTTGCTTTGCCATGCCCCCATGTTGACCATCGGTTCGATCGTGATGACCATCCCCTCCTTTAAACGCATCCCTTTTCCTTTTTCGCCGAAGTGGGGGACATACGGCTCTTCGTGAATCGTCGGGCCGATGCCGTGTCCGGTGAAATCGCGTACGACGGAAAAGCCGTGCGCTTCGACGTACGTTTGAATGGCGTGGCCGATGTCGCCGATCCGATTGCCGAGAACGGCTTGCTCGATTCCTTTATAGAGCGACTGCTCGGTGACGTTAAGCAGTTTTTGCACGTCTTCACCGACGTCGCCGATGGCGTACGTCCAGGCGGAATCGGCGAGCGCTCCGCGCAAATTGACGACAAAATCGATCGTGACGATATCGCCTTCTTTCAGCGGCTCATTGCGCGGAAACCCGTGGCAAATTTCATCGTTAATGGAAGCGCATGTCGCATACGGATAGCCGCGGTATCCTTTTTGTTCCGGTTTGGCGCCGTATTTGGCCAAAAACGTTTCAACGAACCGGTCGATTTCCATCGTTGTGACGCCCGGTCCGATGCGTTTGGCGATCTCTTGATGACAGGCGGCCAAGAGTTTCCCCGCCTCGCGCATCAATTGAATTTCCCGTTCCGTTTTGACGTGAATCATGCAACTGTCTCCTTTTCCCTCGATGTGTTTCGCTTCGATAGTATTGTAGCAGAAACCGCTGTGATGTTAAACCAGGGCGATCCGTTCGCAACTGGGGATCTATTCCTGAATTTTACCCAAAAATAGTTTACTCATCCGTGCGAAGGCGGCTAAAGGAAAAGATGCCCAGACCAAAAGAAAGGGCCCTTTGATGGCTGGGCATACAGGATATCGATATGTTGACCTTTGTTCACAAGAGCCCTTGCGGCTGGTCTTCGCTATATCATAAGGCGGCAAACAGCTGTTTTTCTTTATCAGAAATCGTTGAGGAAGAAGGAGACGGTGCGAGCGGCAAATAAATCGACACCGTCGTTCCTTTATGTATTTCGCTTTCGATGCGAATCGTTCCGTTCATCGATTCAATGATGCGGTAGACGACCATCATTCCGAGCCCCGTGCCTTTGACGCCTTTCGTCGTAAAATACGGTTCGCCAAGCCGTTCGAGCTGTTCTTTCGTCATGCCAACGCCGGTATCAGCGATGCGGATGAGCACACGTCCGTTGTCAATGGAGACGTATACTTGCAACGTCCCGCCGTTAGGCATCGCTTCGATGGCGTTTTTCATTACGTTGAGCAAACATTGACGGAATTTTTCGCGCTCACCGATGATGGAAAATGGGGCAAGCGTCGCTTGAATATCGACGCAGCTCATATTGGCGAGCGGGCGGAGGATGTCAATGACTCGCTCGATCTCGAGCTTCACGTTCAGCTTTTCCGGCGTCTCGGGCGCCGGCTTGGCAAACGTCAAGTAATCGGTGATGATCGCTTCAGCTCGGTCAAGCTCCTCAATGGCGATGCGCGCATACTGGCGTCGTTTGTCGGCAGCGAGCGGCTGCTCTTCGATCAGTTGGATAAACCCACGCGCCGCGGTGAGTGGGTTGCGAATTTCATGAGAGATGGAAGCAGCTAAATGGGTGACGGCTTCCATTTTCTCGGCGCGAATCACTCGTTTGCGCAGCGCGATGTTATGGTGCACCATTTCCTGAAACGAACAAACGATGAGCATGCTGATGGGCTGTACAAACAAAAAGATAAGCGCAACGGAAGGCGGAGGAGAAACCGCAGCAGCCATCCACTCCGCTATGGCGACGGTCAATAGGCCAGAGCCGAAGCTGAGCGATGCAGCGAACAGCGTGCGCTGTTTGGTTGGCAGCTCGACAAACCGTTTTGTCAATAAACTGCTTGTTGCAGCGATGGCGATGGAAACGACGACGGTGACGAAGACGCCAGCTCCGCCGAACAGCGAGCGGTAGGCGATCGCCGTAAACGCTAAAACCGTCGCCGCCCCCGCTCCGCCGTACAAACCGCCAAGCCACAGAGGAATTTGCAGCAAGTCGAAGATGAAATCGCTCTCTGTTCCGACCGGGAGGGTGATGCATAACATGATCACGACGGCGTAACAAATGGTCGGCAAATAAAGGCGGAATCGTTTTGGCCTCTTCTCCTGCTCCGTACAGAGGGGAACGAGGAACACCGGCAGAAGGATGAAAAACAAGTTGAGCAAAAAGTCTTTGAAAATATTCAGCATCGCGGCACCTTCTTTCCCATCGTCAAGCTGCATAACCAGAATTTCTACAAAAACTGCGAATATATTACATTGTAACTGGAAAACTGTCTGGATGTTAAGGTGAAATCGATAGCCTTTTTTTGCTATAAATCTCGTTTTTTCGACAAATATAGGTAAAAAGAACTATTTTGTTCTTGATAAAAAATACCCTTTATTTTTTTATATTATTCTATAATATTTTAATTGTATATATTTTCTATCAACCTTTTATTTGATATGGAGGGATATTTTTGAAAAAACGGTCGATTCCATCACTTGTTGCGGCGCTGTCGCTCGGCATCGGGCTGTGGGCATCTCCGGCGGAAGCGCCGAAAGCGGCTAACGCCCCCGGCATTCCGGCTGTGAAGCAAGGGGGACCGGTCGATTTTGCGATTGCCAATGAGGAAAAGCTGGCGGAAATGTTGAAACGGAGCGGAAAGCTTCGCGCTGATGCGACTCCTGCTGAGGTGGAACAAGCAGTGCGCGACTATTTGCGGCAAAAGGCGATTCATATGCCGCGGGGAAAAGGAGAATTATACGATAAAGAGGCAAAGCGCGCCGAGGCGATGCAGGACGGACAGCAGACAAATGGCGTGCTGAACGGGAAAGGGAAAAAGCTCGGACAATCGAAAACGGCTTCCGTGCCATCCGTCAAGCCGGAGCCATGGAACGGCGGCAAGCGGGTCGACCGTGTACTCGTTTTGCTCATCGAGTATCCGGACTTTCCGCATAACAACATTCAGCCAACTGAAACGGATATGTATTATAAAGATTATACACGCGAACATTATGAAGATATGATTTTCGGCGGCGATGACGGCTATTACGATGGACCGAATGGCGAGAAGCTTATCTCAGTAAAAAAATATTATGAAGAGCAATCAGGCGGCAGCTATTCCATTGAAGGAAAAGTGGCAGGCTGGTATCAGGCGAAGTATCCGGCTAAATACTATGGCGGAAATGTACCGGCGCCGGATGGCAATGACGTCAATCCACGGGCGCTTGTGCGCGAAGCGCTGGCGGCAGCCGCCCAGGATCCGACCATTGATTTGCGTGAGTTTGACCAAGAGGATCGCTACGATTTAGACGGCGACGGCAATTATCGCGAACCGGACGGTTTGATTGACCATTTAATGATCATTCACTCCAGCGTCGGAGAAGAATTGGGCGGCGGTTCGCTCGGCGGCGATGCCATTTGGTCGCACCGCTGGAACTTAGGATCGGTGTACCGCATTCCGAATACGACGACGGATGTGCCGTATTGGCGCGGCCAACTGGCGGCTTACGATTATACGATTGAGCCGGCTGACGGGGCGGCAGGAGTGTTTGCTCACGAATACGGCCACGATTTAGGGCTGCCGGATGAATACGATACGATTTACTCCGGTCTGGGCGAGCCAGTTGCCTATTGGTCGATTATGTCAAGCGGAAGTTGGGCGGGACGCATTCCGGGCACCGAGCCGACCGGCTTCAGCGCCTGGGCGAAACAGTTTTTGCAGTCGACCATGCCGGGCAGCAACTGGCTGAGCGGAACGACCGTTGAGTGGAACGAAGTAACGCCAAACGGTGTTGAAGTCGTGCTCGATGAAGCGAACACGAAAGGGACGAACAACGATGCCGTGTGCATCAACTTGCCGGACAAAGAAACGGTCATCACGACCCCGCCAAGCGGTGCGTATGCCTATTTCTCCGGCAGTGGAAACAACTTAGATCATACGATGTCAACGACGATCGATTTGACGAGAGCGTCCAAGGCGACGCTGGCATTTGATACATGGTATGCGATTGAGAAAGACTGGGATTATGGGGCGGTAGAAGTAAAACCGCATGGCAGCAACGAATGGACAACAATTCAAGGAAACATTACGACGCCCGACAATCCGTACGGGCAAAACCCGGGCAACGGCATTACCGGTACGTCAAACGGCTGGGTGAAGGCGGAATTTGACTTGTCGGCCTATGCAGGACAAACGATTGACCTTCGCTTCCATTACATCACCGATGTGGCGGTGTCGGAAGCTGGCTGGTATGTTGACAACATTCAAGTGACGGCAGATGGAACAATCGCGCTCACAGACGATGCAGAGGGCGACAGCGCTTTCGCGTTGGACGGTTTTGCGAAAAGCGACGGCATCGCGCGCTCGAAGCATTATTATTTGCTTGAATGGCGCAACCACCGCGGCGTCGATGAAGGGCTCGCCCATATTTTGCGCGGCGACCGGCTTCTTTCGTACGATCCAGGGCTTGTCGTCTGGTATGTGGATGAAGGCTATGACAACAACTGGACGGGCGTCCATCCGGGCGAAGGGTTTCTTGGCGTTGTGGATGCCGACCAGCATACGTTAAAATGGTCGGGCAATACGACAGCGTCGACTCGCTATCAAGTGCACGATGCGGCGTTCAGCCTGCAAAAAGGAGCCCCATTCCGCGTGGCAATCAATGGCTCACAGCTGATCGACAACGATACATCGCCGACGCCGGTGTTTGACGACAGCCGGTCGTATGACAATAAAGGGGCCGTCGACGCCGGCCGGAACGTGCCCAACTATGGCCTAAAAATCCGCGTCATCGGTGAAAGCGTTGACCGCACGGCAGCGCGTGTGTTGATCCACCGCTGACCACCTCCAAAGGCGCACGGAACATTTCCGTGCGCTGAACATTTATCGACACGGTTTGTCATCCCTTCGTCGAATTTGTTGATTTTTCTTTCCCCCTTTTTTCCGCTTTTTCCGTTTATAATCATAAGTAGGATCGGATGAGAAGGGGGAACAATCAGAATGGAATGGTATGAACAGCTGTCGGCGTGGATTGCCGAGAAGCAGCCGGTGCGTGTAAAAACCTATCAAGGGGAAGCGGTCGTGCTGCCGGTCAAGCTGTATCAGGACACGCGCAAACTGTTTGTTTACAACCGGCAAATGCGTCTAATGAACATTCCGTTGGACCGGATCATTTCCGTCGAGCCGACGCGCATCATCGGTTCCTTTGACCGTCGGGGAGAAGAGGCCATGGTACATACTCGTTGAACGGAGGGCACGCGTCTTTGGGCGCGTGTTTTTTGATGGTGGTCGGCTGTTTCTGCCTGCGGTCTGTTCTGTTGCGCTGGGCGCTATACCCAATGAAGGCGGCATTCGCGTTGCGATGTGCCAGGGAGCGGAATGGTTTTTGTTGCATAGGCAAAGACCATCTTTTAGAATGGAAAGGACGAACGACTGACCATAAGGGGGAAGGGACATGCATGGCAAACGGATTGCCTTGTGCGCCTCACGCAAACTGGACGAAATGACAACGCTTATTGAAAAGCAAGGAGGAACGGCCATCATTCGTCCAGCGCAAGGGACCGTCTTTTCAAAGGGAAGCGAACTGGGAGAGGAAATGCGAACCGTCATCGCCATGCGGCCGGACTGGATCGTATTTACGACGGGAATCGGCTTTGAGGCGCTGTTGGAAGCGGCCGACCGGGAGGGAATGGCTGCCCAATGGCATCGAACGATCAAGGAAGCGAACGTGGCTGCCCGCGGCTATAAAACGGTGACGGCGTTGAAACAAATCGGCGTCACCCCGGTGGCCGCAAGCGAGGACGGGACGACGAAAGGGTTGATTGCTGCTCTTTATGGGCACGACTTTGCGGAAAAAAACGTTGTTGTACAGCTGTACGGCGATACCGCGCCAGCCTTGAAGCAGTTTTTTCTTGAACAAGGCGCTTTGTATACGGAATTGTTGCCATACCGGCATATCGCTCCGGATGAGGAGACACTGGCGACATTGTATAAAGAAATCGTCGGGCGCGAAGTCGATGCCGTCTGTTTTACATCGGCGATGCAAGTCCGCTTTTTCTTTTCGTTCGCCCGCGAGAAAAAAGAGATCGCACCGCTGCTTGACGCGTTTCGCACCGATGTCGTGGCCTGCGCCGTTGGCAAAGTGACAAAAGAAGCATTGGAAGAAGAGGGAGTCGATCGCGTCATCGCCCCGGAACATGAGCGGATGGGAGCGATGATCGTGACGCTTGCCCGTTATTTTCAACAATAAGCCCTGTTGAGGGTTGTTTTATATCAATTGTCCAACCTGCTATATAAGAGATCATCTTTTTGTTAAATGTTTTATATTATGTGTTTCATCAAAAATGCTAAACTGTTTATTTTTTGTCACAGTTTTTCGAACATTTTCCGCTTATAATAAAACTGGGGATGTATTTTTCATATGAAAGGGCGGGGCGAGCATGAAACGAAGCTCATTCCAGCAGATGGCGAGCACGGTTCGGCGGGGATTTGCTACGGCGCGTCGCTCATGGGGGCGCGCGTGCTGTTTTTTTGCGCTTGCCTGTCGGCGGTGTGATATGACTCACAACGATGGAGATGCTGCACACAGTATAATGGAAACAACGGACGGATCATAAAAAGGAGGAATTGATGATGCATTCATTTTGCCATATGGGCGGCCCTGAAGGGGTGAAATTATGCGCCGGTCTGGCGCAATTAAAACAAGAACACGGCCCGCTGCGCGCCCAAATGGAGCAGCTGCTTGCCGCAGCGGAGGCGATCGGCCGCGGGGAAAATGACCGCAACTGGCGTGAGCCGCTCGCTGATTTGAGAGAAAAAGTTGAATCGTTCGGCGCCGCCTTAGATCCGCATTCGGAGCGGGAAGAAGGCGTATTGTTCCCAATGATGGCTCGGTACATCGGGCGGACGACCGGCCCTATCGCCGTTATGGAATACGAACACGAACAGGCGAAAACGCGCCTTTCCATGTTTTTAGAAAAGACCGCCCAGCTGCCGGAGAACATCGACAGCAGACAGGCGTTGACGCTTGCCGGCGCGGTGATTGAGGCGTATCATATTTTGGATGAGCACTTCATGAAAGAGGAGAACGTGCTCTTCCCGATGGCCGAGCGGTTGTTGTCCGATGCGGAGAAAGAGGAGCTGTTTGCGCGCATTAACTAAGTAACAAATGGAAAACAGGATGCCCCAAACGACGGGCATCCTGTTTTTTATTATTGGTTCATTTGTTGGCCGGTTGTTATGCATGATCGTTAGGGTATGCGGAAGCGCACGTTGTTTCGTTCCCGCCGCCGTTAAAGTTGACAGGCCGGCTGTTAGGCAATCGGTTTGCCCCCTCCGCCTGTTCAGTTTAGGGTTCCTGATGTGACGCCCGCCGCTCGCTTACTTGGCGCGGTTGACCGGCTCTGCTTGTTTTGGCATTCGCTTTCGATAGACGACGTAGCTGCGCTGCAAGTAGCGGAGCGGGAAGCTGAATACGTGAACGAGACGGGTGAACGGCCAGACGGCGAACAAACCGAATGCAGCGAGAATATGAATCTGAAACCAAAGCGGCACCGCTTCCATATAAGCTGGGTTCGGACGGAACGTAAGAAGGCCGCGAAACCACGGGCTGATTGTCGTCCGGTAATCAAACCCGTGCGAATCGATGTTCAGAAACGTCGACGACAACCCGCTGGCGATCACGACAAGCAAAAATCCGAGCGCGACCCAGTCGCCGGTGCTGCTTGTCGTCCGTACGCGCTTGACCGTCAAGCGGCGGCGAAAAAGGATCACGAAACCAACGAAGGCCGCCAAGCCGGCCGGAATGCCGCCTGCCAAGGCGAGGGCGTGGTACATCTCTTCTGTCACGCCAAGCGCCTCGTAAAACGGCTCGGGAATGAGAATGCCCATCACGTGGCCGACAAACACGAACAAAATGCCCCAGTGAAAGAGAAGGCTTCCAAGGCGCAACTGCCGTTTTTCGAGCAGTTCGCTTGATTTGGATGTCCAGCCAAACTGGTCGCGCTGGTAGCGCCAAATATGGCCGGCGACAAATAGGACAAGCGCCAAATACGGAACAATCACCCAGAGAAATTGGCTGGCCATGCCGTTGCACCTCCTTTCGGGAGCGGCGTCACGCCGAGTTGAGTGAATGTGTGATTGAGCGCGTCAAACAGCTGTGCATACGGGCTGCCTGCCGCTGCCAGCCGGTCGCCGATTTCGCGGATATGGCCGGCATAATCGGCGAGCAAGGCGGTCGTATGCTCTTGATCTGCATAGGCCATCCATTCAAGCATGAGCGGCAAGTAGTCGGGCAGCTCGTGATCGGAGACGGCGAATCCGGCCGCCTCGTAGCGCGCTTTTAAGGCGACGAGTTCGATTCCGCGCTCCCGCTGCTCGCCGTTTGTCATATACGTCAAGTACAAATTCGTTTTTTTGCCGAAATCAAATGTTTCGACATATTGCTCCATCCGCTCTCGAGCCGGGGTGACCGCGAGCTGTTCGGCCACTGCCAAAAGCGGCGCGCGGACGGTTTCATCGTCAAGCGAGCGGATGGCGTCTAGGCAGTCAGGAAGCGATTCGGCCCACTGTTCGTCCGGGTAAGACAACAAATACGATACACATAGAAAGACCGTTTGTTGTTGTTCGCTGTTCATCGTAAATCCTCCATTTCATTATTGAAGGGGGCGGGGCTCGCCTTCTTTCTCCTTTTACAGCGTGCCGCAAGCGCCCGGGCCGCCGGCAAATGCAAGCCCGCAGCTGCCTTGTTCGGCGTAGAGGTCAGCGACTTCTTCGCGGTGCGATGCTGGAATGACGAAGCGGTCTTCGTATTTGGCAATCGCGAGCAAACGGTACATCTCTTCAATGTCTTCACGGCTTAAGCCGAGCGATTCAATGAGGCGGATGTCCGGCTGTTTGTTCGTTTGTTTCGCCCGCATGTATGAGCGCATGGCCGCCATTTTTTTCAATGTCGTGCGGATGTGCGCCGTATCGCCCGCCGTCAGCAAATTCGCCAAATATTCGATCGGAATGCGCATTTCATCAATGGCCGGGAAGATGTCATCGGCGCTCGCTTGGCTTCCTTTTCCTTCGATCGTATTCATGATCGGGCTCAGCGGCGGAATGTACCATACCATTGGCAGCGTCCGGTATTCCGGATGCAGCGGCAAAGCGATTTTCCAGTCGACGATCATTTTGTAAATCGGCGAGCGCTGTGCGGCGGCGATCCATTCGTCTGGGATGCCCGCTTCTTTCGCGGCGGCGGCGACGGCTGGATTGTTTGGATCAAGGAAAATATCAAGCTGGGCGTGGTACAGCTGTTTCTCATCTGTGACGCTCGCCGCTTCTTTCACTTTGTCAGCGTCATACAGAATCACACCGATGTAACGGATGCGGCCGACGCACGTTTCCGAACAAATCGTCGGCATGCCGGCTTCGATGCGCGGGAAGCAGAGCGTGCATTTTTCCGCTTTGTTCGTTTGCCAGTTGAAATACACTTTTTTGTACGGGCAGCTTGTGACGCAATACCGCCAAGCGCGGCAGGCGTTTTGGTCGACGAGGACGATGCCGTCCTCGTCGCGTTTGTACATGGCGCCTGACGGGCAGCTCGATACGCATGACGGATTGAGGCAATGCTCGCAAATGCGCGGCAAGTACATCATAAAGACATTCTCAAATTCCGCTTGGATCGCCTGCTCCATTTTGACAACGTTCGGATCACGCAAACCGGTGATATGGACGCCGGCCAGATCGTCTTCCCAGTTCGGCCCCCATGACAGCTCCATCCATTCGCCGGTGATGCTTGATTTCGGCCGCGCCACTGGCTGGTATTGTTTTAGCGGGCTGTTCGTCAACGTTTCATAGTCGTAATTCCACGGTTCGTAGTAATCGTCGATCGTAGGCTGGTACGGATTGTAGAACAAGTTGACGAGCCGCATCGCTTTCGAGCCGGATTTGAGCCGCAGTTCGCCGTTTTTCAACTCCCAGCCGCCTCTATACTTCTCTTGGTTTTCCCATTGTTTCGGATAGCCGATTCCGGGTTTCGTTTCAACGTTGTTAAAGTACATGTATTCAGCGCCGGGGCGGTTCGTCCATGTGTTTTTGCACGTGACGCTGCACGTATGGCAGCCGATGCATTTGTCCAAATTCATCACCATGCCGACTTGCGCTTTAATCTTCAAGCCAATCAACCTCCTCGAGTTTGCGGATGACGACGTACAGGTCGCGTTGGTTGCCCGTCGGTCCGTAATAGTTGAATCCGTAGCTTAACTGTGCATATCCGCCGATCATATGCGTCGGCTTTACGTGGATGCGCGTCGGGCTGTTGTGTGTGCCGCCGCGGTTGTTTGTCAGCTTCGTGCCCGGCACGTTAATATGGCGGTCTTGCGCGTGGTGCATAAACGCCATGCCGCGCGGCAGCCGGTGGGAGACGACGGCGCGGGCGACGACGACGCCGTTTTCGTTGAAACATTCGATCCAGTCGTTGTCGTTGATGCCGGCTTCGGCCGCATCATCTTTGTTCATCCACACGGTCGGCCCGCCGCGGAAAAGCGTCAACATCGGCAAGGAGTCGAAATACATGCTGTGGATCGACCATTTGTTATGCGGCGTCAAATAGTTCAAGATGACTTCCTTTCCGTTTTCTTTCGGGCGTTTGTTTGAAAACGGACGGTGCGGCAACACCGGCTTGAACGTCGCCATCGTTTCGCCAAACTCGTGCATCAGTTCATGATCGATGTAAAACGACTGCCGGCCGGTCAACGTCCGCCACGGGATGAGCCGTTCGACGTTCGTCGTAAACGGCGAGTAGCGCCGCCCGCCTTTTTCCGAGCCGCTGAACGCCGGCGAGGTGATGACCGTTTTCGGCTGGGCGGTGATTTGTTCAAACGTAAAGCATTCTTCCTCGCGTTCTTTCGCTAAATCGGCCAATTTCAAATCCGTCTTTTTCTCAAGCGCCTCCCACGCTTTCACCGCCATTTTGCCGTTTGTAGTTGATGACAGCGTCAAAATCGCTTCAGCCGCTTTTTTCGCTTCGCTGATATCCGGGCAGCCGTCGGCGATGGAAGCGCGCCGGACAGTGCCGAGCCGGCGTTTCAACTGTTCATACTCGTCTTTCGCTGACCAGGCAATCCCTTTTGTGCCGATCGGCTGGCGGGCGACATTTGGACCTAAGGCGGTCATTTGGTCGTAAAGAAGGGTATAGTCGCGTTCAATGACGTGAATGTTCGGCATCGTTTTGCCCGGAATCGGTTCGGTTTCGCCTTTGCTCCAGTCTTTCACTTCACCGAACGGCTGCGCCAGCTCTTGCGCCGTATCGTGCAACAGCGGAGTGGCGACGACTTCTTTCATCGGCTTTAAGCCGGCTTGTTTGGCGACATCAGATACGGCTTTCGCGAGTGATTTGAAAATATCCCAGTCCGAGCGCGCTTCCCAGAGCGGAGGCACGGCTGGATTGAACGGATGGACGAACGGATGCATATCCGTGCTGCTTAAGTCATGTTTTTCATACCATGTCGCTGCCGGCAGGACGACATCGGAGTAGAGCGCTGTGCCGGCCATGCGGAAGTCCAAGTTGACAAGCAGATCGAGCTTGCCTTCCGGCGCTTCATCGCGCCAGCGGATTTCTTCCGGGCGCAGGCTGTCTCGGTCATCGTTTAACAAGCCGTTCGTCGTGCCAAGCAAATGTTTTAAGAAATATTCGTGCCCTTTGCCGGAGCTTGAAATTAAGTTGGCGCGCCAGACGATCAAGTTGCGCGGGAAGTTGGCCTCATCGTCCGGGTCTTCAATGGCAAACTGCAGCTTTTTCTCTTTCAGCTGTTTCGCGACATAGGCGCCGATTTCTTCCGGTGTGCGGGCGCCGGCGTGAACGGCTTCGTTGTACAGCTCGATGCCGTTTTTGTTAAATGTCGGGTACGACGGCAGCCAGCCGAGCCGCGCGGCCAAGACGTTGTAATCGCCAGGATGCAAGTAGCGCGCTTTTTTGGCCAGCGGCGAGACGAGTTCGTCGACCGGCCGCTCTTCATAGCGCCATTGATCGGTAGCAAAGTAAAAGAACGACGTGCCGTTTTGCAATTTCGCCGGTCCGACCCAGTCGCGTGCCATGGCGATTGTCTGCCATCCTTCCGCTGGGCGCAGTTTTTCTTGCCCGACGTAATGCGCCCAGCCGCCGCCATTCACCCCTTGGGCGCCGACGAACAAGACAAGGTTCAAGACGGCGCGGTAAATCGTATCGGAGTTGAACCAATGGTTGATCCCGGCGCCGACGATGATCATGGACCGGCCGTTTGTGTCGATCGCGTTGTCGGCAAACTCGCGGGCGATTTTGACGACGAGATCCCGCTTGACACCGGTGATCGCTTCTTGCCATGCTGGCGTGAACGGCACCTCGTCGTCGTACGAGCGGGCGACTGTGCCGCCGATGCCGCGGTCAATGCCGTAGTTGGCCAAAACCAAGTCATAGACGGTCGTGACATACACGTCGCCCGCTTCGGTGTGCACTTTTTTCACCGGCACAGCACGCTCGATTGTTTTTCCACCGTCATCCGTGAAATATGGCAACTGAATCGGGAAGATTCCATCTTCGCTCCCTAAAAACGACAGGCGTGGCTCAAGCGGCTGTTCTGTTTCCTCATCAACAAGACGCAAGTTCCATTTTCCTTTGTCTTCCCAGCGAGCGCCGATCGTTCCATTCGGCACGACAAACGAGTCGGTGTTTTCATCATAGATGACCGGCTTCCATTCGGCATTGTTCGTTTGTTTGCCAAGGTCTTTCGCCAACAAGAAGCGGCCGGCCGTCCATGCGCCGCCGTTTTGTTTTAAGGTGACGACAAACGGAAAATCGGTGTACGTTTTGGCATATCGTTCAAAATATGGAACGGTCCGTTTGACGTAATATTCGTTTAAAATAACATGCCCCATCGCCATCGCCAAGGCGCCGTCCGTCCCTTGCTTCACCGACAGCCAGTCGTCGGCGAATTTTGTCGACTCGGCGTAATCCGGGCTGACGGAGACGACTTTCGTGCCGCGGTAGCGCACTTCGGCTAAAAAGTGAGCGTCCGGAGTCCGGGTGAGCGGGACGTTCGAGCCCCAGGTGATGATGTAGCCGGCGTTGTACCAGTCGCTTGACTCCGGCACGTCCGTTTGGTCGCCCCAAATTTGCGGCGACGCCGGCGGCAAGTCGGCGTACCAATCATAGAAGCTTAACATCGGCCCGCCCATCAGCTGCATGAAGCGCGATCCGGCGGCATGGCTGACCATCGACATCGCCGGAATCGGCGAGAAGCCGACGTTGCGGTCCGGGCCGTATTTGACGACCGTATACAATAAAGAAGCGGCGACAAGCGTCAATGCTTCATCCCAGCTGACGCGCACGAATCCGCCCTTCCCGCGCGCCTGTTTGTAGCGCTTCGCTTTTTCGCGGTCTTCAACGATGCTTTTCCACGCCTCAAGCGGGTTGTTTGGATGATGGGAGAGCGCCTCGCGCCACATGTCAAGCAAGATGCCGCGGACATACGGGTATTTGACGCGCAGCGGGCTGTACATATACCATGAGAAGCTCGCGCCGCGCGGGCAGCCGCGCGGTTCAAAGTCCGGCATATCCGGCCCGGTTGACGGGTAGTCAAGCTGCTGCCCTTCCCACGTGACGATGCCGTTTTTGACGTAAATGTTCCAGCTGCACGACCCCGTGCAGTTGACGCCATGGGTCGAGCGGACGACTTTGTCGTGCTGCCAGCGGCGACGGTACGCATCTTCCCAGGCGCGGTCGCCGTAAGTTGTTTCACTGTGGCCGTCGGCTTGGCGCTCGATCGGCCGAATATATTTGAAACGGTTGGTGAGCGGAGATCGTTTTCGTTTCATTTGCTTCACTCCTTATTAGCGTTGTGTACTTTTAACTATAGCCATGATGTCAATAACGCGATGTTAACTTTGTCACACTTGGCATCATTGTCACAAATCCGTCAAAGAAACGAACAAATATTCTTTTCTGTGGTATAATGGGGAAAACGATAAAAGTTTGAGGGGATTTCGTTGCGATACTCCAGCCATGTCATTGCCACATTATGCCTCGGCGCGGCGGCGGCCGCGCATACAAAGCTGCCGTTTACCGCCGCCTATACGGCGGGGCTTGTCATCGGCAGCCTTCTTCCTGACATTGACGAGCCGTCGTCATACGTCGGCCGCCGTTCGTTCGGCGTCGCGGGGAAAGTAAAAGAAGCGTTCGGCCATCGCGGCATGACGCATTCGCTCATCGTCTGGGGGGTGCTTGCCGCCCTCGTCTGGCGCGACTCGGCGTCGCCGTTTACCGCTGGGCTCGTGCTCGGCTACTTGTTTCACATTGTGGAAGACTTTTTTTCTGTTCAAGGGGTGCCGCTGTTTTGGCCGTTTTCGTCCAAGCGGTGGAAAGTGCCGCTCTATCGGACGGGAAAAGGGATGGAGAAAGCATTGGTTGGCATCGCTTGGATCGCATTCGTCTATTTTGGCGTCAACGGCTTGTTTCACGAATGGTGGCGGTCATGGTTGTCGATGTGGTAACGGCGTCCGATCAAAAAAGGAAAAAAGAGGTGCGGCGGCGAATATAGTGAGAGGAACGGATTTGACTAGATAAGGGGGAGAGGAAGATGAGCGAACAATATCCGGTGCTCTCGGGCGCCGAGCCGTTTTACGCCGAAAACGGGCCGGTCGGGGTGCTGCTCGTGCACGGATTCACCGGCACGCCCCACAGCATGCGCCCGCTCGCTGAGGCGTATGCGAAAGCCGGCTACACGGTCTGCCTGCCGCGCTTAAAAGGGCACGGAACGCATTATGAAGACATGGAGCGGACGACGTTCCACGACTGGATCGCCTCGGTCGAAGAAGGATATGAATGGCTGAAAAAACGATGCCAAACCATTTTTGTCACCGGTCTGTCCATGGGTGGGACGCTGACGCTTTATATGGCGGAACGTTACCCGTCCATCCGCGGCATCGTCTTGATCAATGCGGCGATTGACATTCCGGCCATTCGCGCTGGGATGGCGGCCGGGGGTGAGCTGCCGAGGTATCTGGATTCGATCGGTTCGGATTTGAAAAATCCGGATGTGAAAGAGCTGGCGTACGAGAAAACGCCGACGGCTTCGCTTCTTCAGCTGGCTAGGCTGATGGGGCAAGTGAAAGGCGAACTGGAACGTGTGACATGCCCGATTTTAATTTTCGTCTCGAACGAAGACCATGTCGTGCCGCCTGAGAACGCGGACATCATTTTTCGCGGCGTCCACTCGTCAGACAAAGAGATCGTTCGGCTGAAAAACAGCTATCATGTTGCGACACTTGATTACGACCAAACGACGATTATCGAACGATCGCTGGAATTTTTCGCTAAGCATGCGGATTGAGTGCGTCTGTTCTGAGCCTTGTCCTGTCAAAACAGGGCAGGGCAATTTTTGTTGTCGTTATTTTTCTAAAAAAATAGGTGGCTGTTTTCGACGGCTTGTTCTAAACTAATGATAGTGAAAATGATAAAGGAGCTTTCAGTTGCATGATGATGGAACAAATTTCGTTGCTTATTCAAGAAAAGAGAATAATAGAGGCTCTAAACAAAGTAAAACCGTATTTGGAAAACGTAGGATTATTCGAGTGGCGGCCGCTCATGGCTTCGTGGGACGAGATCGAACCGTTTCGGACGCTCATCCGCCTGTTCGATTACGCGCTTATGTACCGGCATAGCGGGCTTGTCGCTCGGTACGCCCATCGGAAGTTCAACACGCTGCAGACGCTCGCTTGGGTGTGCGATGAGTGGCTCGAGAACCGCCGGCCGCTCGATGTGGAAGAGGCGCTCACCCCGCGTCTTACAGAAGCGCTCGAAGGCCGGGTGGAGGAGCCGAGGGAAGCGATCGCCCGGGCGGCGTTTGCGTTGGTGCGCGCTTTATTGGATATGCAGCGGGTCGAGGAGGCGCGGGAATGGATGGATGTGGTTGCCCGCTATGAGACGGCGCCGATGCATGACAAATGGGGCTACTTTTATATCGAGACCGGCGACCGGAAAAACGCGGAACAGGCGATTCGCGCCGGTCTCGACGACTCGGAGCGCGGCGATATGTGCTATTTGCTTCTTGCCGATTTGTATGCGCTCGATGGCCGCCACCGCGAGGCGCTTGCCGTTTTGGAAGAAGGAAAGCAGCGTTTTCCGCAAGTGTTAGCGTTTTACGCTGAGCGCGTGCGCCGCCTGCGCGATGTGCGCGCCTACCGCGAGGCGCTCGCGGCGATGGAGGAGCTTGACCGTTTGAATCCGCTTCATATGCATCGCCGTTATTTTGCCCATTTGCGCGCCGAATTGTATTACCAGCTTGACGAATGGGAGAAGCTTGAATCGCTTGTGAAAGCGGAGCCGCAGCTTGAAAAAACGCCGTACGCCCGCGCGCTTGGGCAGCAAAGGAAACGGTCGGTGGTGCTGCCGCTTGTGCCGGTCGTGCAAAAGCATAACTATTGCGTGCCGGCAAGTTTGGAAATGATGCTTCGATTGCTTGGCTCCCCCCGTACGCAGGATGAAGTGGCCGAACATATTTTTGATGTGCGCGGATCGAAGCTGTCCACGACCGTACATTATTTGGAAGATCTTGGATTTGTTTGCCGCTTTTTCATCGGCACGCTGCCGCGCTGGAAGCGGCTCATTGATGAGGGCGTTCCGGTGCTGTTGAGCGTCGATTACGAACAGTCATCACACGTCCAAGTGCTGTTTGGCTATGACGAACGGCTTGGGGCGTTGTACGTGCAAGACCCGAATCTATTTGATCCGTTTGTCGTTTCCGAGGACGAGCTTGCCAAATGGTATGCAGGGACGCATTATTTGTCGATTGTGGCGCTTCCCCGGGAAAAAGCGGCGCTCGCCGCCGAGCTCCCCGAAGAGGAAGACCGCTATTTCCGCGAATTGCATGCGTTGGCCGAAAAGATGGATGAGGACGAGCAGGCGCATTTCGCCGTGTTTGTCGCCTTTTTGCACAAGCATGAGCACATCCCGTACACATGGCTGTATGTCATGAAGCATTTTAGCAGCGATGAGGCGAAGCCGCTTGTGTTGGATTACACCAGGCGCGTCTTGAGCGAGTATCCCGAACATAACGACTTGCTGCTGATGGCGGCGAAAGCGTACGTCTACACGCAAGAAATGGAGAAGGCCGAAGACGTTCTCAAACGGGTGAAAGGAAAGGCGCAAAGCCCGCTCTACCATTATTTGCGCGGCCGCATTGCCTTTTTTGCCAGCCGCTACGAAGAGGCGGCACGCTATTTTCGCACCTCGCTCCAGTTGGACCCAGATCAGCCGGAAGTGTGGAGCTATTTCGGGCTCGCCTCGGCGTACGCCGGTCATATCGAAAAAGGGCTCATCTCTTCGCGCGTGGCAGTCAGCCTGTATCCGGGGGATTTGTTTATCGAAACAAACCACGGTGTGCTGTTGTTCCACGCGAAGCGGTTCGCCGAAGCGCGCGCCTGGTTTGACCGCCTTGTGCGCCGCGAACGGCGGGATGCCCAGCTTTGGTATGAGCGGGCCCGCTGCGACATGGAGCTCGGCCGCCGGCGCAAGGCGGAACGCGGCTTTTGCGTCGCGAAAGCGCTCGACCCGCAGGAACCGCACCCGTATTTGATGTTGGCTGACTTGTATGATGACGACGGCGATCGAGAAAAAGCGAAAATGGTGCTGGAAGAGGGATTGGCGGCCGCCTGGCGGTTGGCGCCGCTTTACGTCCGCCTTGGCGATCTCTATATGGAGGAAGGAGAGGCGGAACAAGCGGTTTCGTGCTACGAAGAGGCGGTCCGTCATGACCGCGATGACGTGTTCGCCCATCTCGGCTTGGCGGCCGCCCTTGCAGAACGCGGGGATATGGATGAAGCGCGTCGATATGTGATCGAGCAGCGCGCCCGTTTTGCCAACAACAGCGAATATTGGCTCAATGCAGGCAAATGGCTCATCGCCCACGGTTTCGCTGATGAGGGGGAAGGACGCGAGACGGCGCTGTCGTGGTTGGAAGAAGGGTTGCGTCTGGCTGAGTTTGAGGCGGAAGAAGCGTACGAGTTTTACCTTGATCAGCTGGCAACGCCGTCTTTAGAGGAACGCGGCCGGGCGTTTTTAGAGCAGCTTGTCTCAGCTCGCCCGACACTCGTTTCGGCCCATTCCGCTCTCGGCGCCCTTTATGAACGGCAAGGACGGCCGTCGAAGGCTATGGATTTGTACCGCGAAGCTGCCGCCATGGGCCATGCGCTTTCCCGCTTTCGGCTCGCGGAGCTGTGCGCCTCACTTGGACGCCACGAAGAGGCGAAACAACAGTATGAGACGTGTCTCAAAGCCGATCCATCGTTTGTCCTTTGCCATTTTCGCTTAGCTGTGCTCTATGAGGCAGAAGGAAACGAAGAGCGGCAGCATACGCATTTGCTTCAGGCGGTCCGCCTTGCCCCGAAGCGTGTCGATATGGAGCAGCTTGCCGCGATTGCGGAGCCTTCAGCGCTTCTCCGCGCTTTGGCTGATGCCCGTCCGCATGCAGGGGAGGCGTGGTATTACGACAGTCTTGGATATGTCTATGGAGCGCTCGGACGCCGCGATCAAGAAAAGGCGGCGGTCGAGAAGGCGCTTGCTCTTGACCCGGATCACAGTGAAGTGCTTCGTCATTACGCGAATGTGCTTAGCCGGGAAGGACGCACAAAAGAGGCAATCAAGCTGCTCGAGCGGTTGATGGTGCGCCATCCCGACGATGAATCGTTGTATTCGGCATATGTCGCCTTATTCCCGAAAACGATGCGCGGCTTAGGGAAGCTGCGCCATCGACTCGAGCGGCTGAAGGCAAGCCGCGAGGCGAAAAGCGTGATGTATCGGAACACCGCCTCGGCTCTTTTCCCGTATTTTGGCGAGGAGCAGGGGGAGCATGACGAACCGGTGCGATGGTGGACAAAAGCGAAAGAATGGGTCGGCACCGTTGTCTTGTTTTCGATTGTGACCGATTTCTACGACGAAGCGATTCGCCTCAACCGCAGCGATGCGGAAGCCTACAGGCGGCTCGCCCGCTTATATGCCGCGCTCGAATTGGACAGCGATGCCGTGAAAACGTGGCGCAAAGCGCTCGCCCGCGTTTGGGATCCGTCTTTGGCGCAAGAATTTGTGGAATATTTATTGGCCGCCGATGAGGAAAGAAAACGCGAGGAAGCGAAGCGCTGGCTGGAGCGGCTGCTGGCTGATGACCCGGATGATGTCGACCTGCGCGTGTTGCAGGCGGTCGTTTGGCTTCAAGAAGGACAGCGCGAGAAAGCCGAGCGGCAGCTCGAGGAGATTGTGGCGGAAGAACCGCTCGCCCGTGAGGCGCTCATGTTGCTTGGCGAGCATTATATGGAAACGGGCCGCTATCAAGAAGCGGCGGCGCTTTGGGAGCGCTATGCTGATTGGTATCCTGAGGATGAAGAGTTCCATATGCAGCTTGCGGCTGTTTATGAAGAAGCGGGGCGCATCGATCAGGCGCTCGCGGCCATCGAGCGGTGCGTCCATATGGCCAACGATGCCCGGCTTCGCTACGAACGAGCCCGCTATCTCGCGCTGCTTGGACGCTTCGATGAGGCGAAAGAAGAGCTTCGGGCGGCGCTGGCGGCCGATGAAAGCGGGGAGCTGGCCGTCTTGGCAGCCGACGAGCCGGCATTTCACCGCTTGGAGCGGATGTGATCAATTGTTGCTTTTCTTTCGGTTGAAAGTTTGCTATTGTATGGAAAGAGAACAATCGACAGGCGAAAGGGAGGTGGACGCATGGAAGCGCCTATTGATTTGCTTGTGTATATGTCGCTTGTCGGCGCGCTATGGATCATCATGAAAGGACATACGAGCGCGCGCCGGATGGCAGGTTCGCTGTTTTATGAACCGGCGTTGGCCGCGGTTCGCGAGCATGAAGCAGAGGGAGGCGCCGAACGGGCGGCGCTTCCATGGCGCCCGCTGTTTTTGCCGCAACGGCGGAAAATTCCCGTTCGGGAACGGACAAGCCGAACGGATGAGGATGGAAGGCCCTTTCCTTTATGTTGAAACGGCATGATTTTGCAACATGATATTGAAGGAGGGCTTTTCATGAAAAAATGGGTATTGGTGCTGCTTGGCGCCGTTTTGCTTCTTGCCGGCTGCAACCGCAACGAACCGATCGACGAACATAGCCAAGGCATTTGGAACCATTATTTTGTCTATCCAATGTCGAAGCTTCTTTTGACGCTTGGGCACTGGTTTGGCGACAATTACGGCATCGCCATTATCGTGCTGACGCTCATCGTCCGCTTTTGCTTGCTGCCGCTCATTTTGAAGCAGTTCCGCGCATCGATCGCCATGCAAAAACTGCGCCCGGAGCTTATGAAGCTGCAAGAAAAATATAAAAGCAAAGACCCGGAAACGCAGCGCAAGCTCCAGCAAGAAATGATGCAGCTGTATCAAAAGCACGGCGTCAACCCGGCGAGCGGCTGCCTGCCGGTGCTCATTCAAATGCCGATTTTTATGGCGCTGTATTACGCGATTTCGCGGACGCAAGAAATTAAAACGCATTCGTTCTTATGGGTCGAGCTCGGCCATCGCGATCCGTATTTCATTTTGCCCGTTTTAGCGGCGTTGACGACGTTCATCTCGCTCCGCCTGTCGCCGTCGATGGCTGAAGAACAAATGCCGCAAATGGCGATGATGTCGTACATCATGCCGGTCATGATTTTTATCGGCGCCAGCTCCGTTCCATCGGCGCTGTCGCTCTATTGGGTCGTCGGCGGCTGCTTCTCGATCATCCAGTCGCTCATTTTGCGTGCTCAAATGAAAGCGGCCAAAGCGGCGGAAAACAGCTAAAACGACTTCGACAATCCCCTGTCTGCTTCAAAGCAGGCAGGGGATTTGTTGTCTTGTCTGCTGTCCATATTGCTATGGTATAATGGTAGAAAAGCCCAACAAGATGTAGGCGGGATGAAAAAACAGCAACCCGACCATGCAGGAAGAGGAAAAGGAGTGAACGGGAATGAACAAAGCGCTTATTAACATCGACTACACCGTCGATTTCATCGCCGATCATGGCGCGCTTACATGCGGGAAACCGGGGCAGGCGATTGAAAAAGAGCTCGTGCGGGTGACGAAACAGTTTATTGACAACGGTGATTTTGTCGTCTTTGCCATTGACAAGCATGTGGCAGGAGACGACTATCATCCGGAAACGAAGTTGTTTCCGCCGCATAACATTGAAGGGACGGAGGGGCGAAAGCTGTACGGGGAGCTCGAGGCGGTGTATCAGGGGAACAAGCATAAAAACAATGTGTATTGGATGGACAAAACGCGCTACAGCGCGTTCGCCGGGACCGATTTGGAGCTGAAATTGCGCGAGAGAGGCATCACGGAAGTGCATTTGGTCGGCTGCTGCACCGATATTTGCGTCCTCCATACGGCGGTCGATGCATACAATAAAGGCTTTCGCATCGTCGTCCACCGGCGGGCGGTCGCGAGCTTCGACGCGGCGGGACACGAATGGGCGCTCCGCCATTTTCGCCATACGCTAGGCGCAGAAATAGTGGAATAATGGAGAAAACATGATAGAATAGACGATGAACATTGTTTTATTCGGCGGCGCAGTCATTCGTATGTTGGAGGTTGCACATTCATGAAAAAATATGCCGATGACAGTTTGATGCTTCATACGGACTTATATCAAATCAACATGGTCGAGACGTATTGGGAAGATCGTATGCATGAGCGCCGCGCTGTGTTTGAAGTGTTTTTCCGCAAGCTGCCGTTTGGCAACGGCTATGCGGTGTTCGCTGGGTTGGAGCGTGTCATTCAGTTTTTGCAACAGTTCCGATTTTCTGACAGCGACATCGACTATTTGCGCCAAGAACTTGGTTACCGCGACGACTTTTTAGACTATTTGCGGACGCTTCGCTTCACCGGCACGGTCCGTTCGATGCGCGAAGGGGAAATCGTGTTCGCCAACGAACCGATTATGCGCATCGAGGCGCCGCTCGCCGAGGCGCAGCTCATCGAAACGGCTATTTTAAACATTATCAATTTCCAGACGCTCATCGCCACGAAAGCGTCGCGCATTAAGCATATTCTCGGGGATGAGCCGGCCTTGGAGTTCGGCAGCCGGCGGGCGCAGGAGATGGATGCGGCGCTTTGGGGCGCGCGCGCAGCGTATATCGGCGGGATTGAGGCGACATCAAACGTGCGTGCCGGGAAGCTGTTTGGCATTCCGGTCGCCGGAACGCACGCCCATTCAATGATTCAAGCGTATCAGGATGAATACACGGCCTTTTTGAAGTATGCACGCCGCCATAAAGACTGTGTCTTTCTTGTCGATACGTACGATACGTTGAAGTCGGGGGTGCCAAACGCCATTCGCGTCGCGAAGGAGCTGGGCGACCAAATCAACTTTATCGGCATCCGCATCGACAGCGGCGATTTGGCCTATTTGTCGAAAGAAGCGCGGAAAATGCTCGATGAAGCCGGATTTCCGAACGCGAAAATTTTCGCCTCGAACGATTTGGATGAAGATACGATTTTAAACTTGAAGTCGCAAGGGGCGAAAATCGATGTGTGGGGGATCGGCACAAAGCTCATTACGGCGTACGATCAGCCAGCGCTCGGCGCCGTGTACAAAATGGTGGCGATTGAAAACGAACGCGGTGAGATGGTCGATACAATCAAAATCAGCGGCAATCCAGAGAAAGTGACGACGCCGGGGCTGAAGCGGGTGTACCGCATCGTCAACAAAATCAACCATAAAGCGGAAGGCGACTACATCGCCTTAGAGAGCGAAAACCCGCAGCAAGAAGAGCGGCTGAAAATGTTCCATCCGGTGTACACGTTCATCAGCAAATTCGTCACCAATTTCGAAGCGCGTGACTTGCATGTGACGATCTTCGACAACGGCCGGCTGGTGTATACGTCGCCGCCGCTTCCGGACATTCAAGCGTACGCAAAAGAAAGCTTGCGCTTGTTTTGGGAGGAGTACAAACGGACGCTCAATCCCGAGCAATATCCCGTCGATTTGAGCCAAGCGTGTTGGGACAATAAGATGGAAAACATCCGCAAGGTGAAAGAAAAAATTGCCGGCGCATCTTTAAGTGAATAACCGTCTTGGCTGCGGGGCAAGCGCATGGTGTCGCTTTGTGCGCGATCGACCGCCTTAACCGGTCCCGCGCGTTGCAACGCAAAGCGATATTCTTTTTTCCGCCGCAATAACAAAGGTGTCCCGAACGGCGCGGGACACCTCTTTCATGTAGACCGCTGACGGTTTTGGCTTGGCAGCTGTCGATCGAGTTCGTCAACGAGTTCGGCGAAATGACCTAAGACCCGCTCGATCGGTTCGGGGCTTGTCATATCCACTCCGGCTCGCTTGAGCAGACGGATCGGATCATCGGATGCGCCGGAGCGCAAAAATTGTTTGTACCGCTTCACCGCCTTGCCGCTTGTATCGGTTTGGATGTCGCTCACAATGGTGTACGACGCCGCGAGCGAAGTGGCATATTTGTATACATAAAAGGCGTCATAAAAATGCGGAATGCGCAGCCAGCCGCGCGCGGCGCCGGGATCGGCGGCGTACGCCGGGCCGTAATACGTTTTGAGCAAGCCAAGCCAAAGCTGGTTCAGTTCGTCCGCTGTCAGACTGCCGCCTTGGCGCACTTTGTCATGAATCATCCGTTCAAATTCGGAATACATCACTTGCGTGTACAACGTGCCGCGGATTTGCTCGATTTGTTCGACGAGCAGGCGGAGTTTTTCTTCTTTTGTTTTCGCCTGTTTGTATAAATAATCGAGCATGAGCCATTCGTTTGCGGTCGAGGCGACTTCGGCGGTGAAAATCGAATGGCCGGCATAATGGTACGGCTGCGCGCGGTTCGTGTAGACGGAATGCATGGCGTGCCCAAGCTCGTGGGCCATCGTCAATACGCCATCAAGCGAACCGTTGTAATTGAGCAAGATGAACGGATGGGTGTCATACGCTCCCGTGTTGTAGCCGCCGGTATATTTTTTCGGGCGCGGGAAGACATCAAGCCATCGCTCTTGAAACGCTCGGTGCACCTGTTTGATATAGTCGGCGCCGAGCGGCTTGAGCCCTTCGACAATGAACGTTTTCGCTGTTTCAACTGGGATCGATTTCGCCGTTTCGCCGACAAGCGGCACGTACAAATCATAGCTGTGAACGCGGTCAAGCCCGAGCGCGCGCCGCCGCAATTCGATATAGCGGTGCAGCGCCGGCAAATGGCGGCGGATGGCGGCGATTAAGTTGTCGAACACTTCCTTCGGGACATCGTCGGCGGCCAGCGCGGCGGCCAGGCCGGATGGATAGCGGCGCACGTTCGCATACAATTCATCCGCTTTGACCGAGGCGTACAGCGTCGCGGCTGCGGTTTGTTCCATGGCTTCATAACTTTTGGCTTTCGCTTCAAACGCCGCCTTTCGATAGCGGCGGTCTGGGTGCTCGAGCATGGCGGCGTATTGGTCGTCGGTCAATGTCACTGTCTTTCCGTTCGGCATCGTGACAGATGGCGGCTCGTAATCGCCGCGGGCGGCGTGGTCATAAATGTTCTCTGCTTCGCCGAGCGCCGGCGATAGTTTCGCGAGCAGCTGTTCTTCGCGTTTCGTGAGCGTATGCGGCTTTTGCTCACGCAACTCATGGAAGTAATAGCGGTACGCTTTCAGCGGTTTGCTTTTTTGGAGCTTCCTGAGCGTCCGCTCTGGGAGGGCGAGCAGTTCCGGCTCGATAAACGCTGTTTTCGCCGCATATTGGGCGGCGAGCGCTTCCACTTTTGCCCCGAGCCGGGCCGCCGTTTCATCTTCAATGTTGATATCGCGTTTTAAATGGGCGTAAAGCGACAGTTTTTCGAGCTTGCGGGCCGTTTGTTCGTTTAGGGCGAACAGTTTGGCGATCGTCTTCGCATCGTCAAGCTTCCCTTCAAACGCCGCCAGTTTCGGCAAGGCGTTTTTCACCGCCTTGTAGTCGCGCATCCATTCGTGTTCGGATGGGTAAATGTCGGCCACATTCCATTCGTATGCAGTTTCGGCGGCTGATGTCGGCCATGGGGAGGCCAAAAGAAGCACGGCGGCGAGCCCAAGAAGCCAGCGCTTCATATCATCACGTCCTTTCCGTTTTTTCCTCTTGTTGGTAGTATGCGCAAGCGGAACGATTTTAGCCAAAACCAAAAAAAGAAAGGGAGACGATCAATGGAACGAATCCGTTTAGCGGACGATTTGACTTTTTCCCGCCTCATTCACGGCTGTTGGCGGCTTGCGGACTGGGGCTATTCGCGCGAGCAGCTGCTCGGGCTCATTGAATTTTGTCTTGAGCGCGGCATTACGACGTTTGACCATGCTGATATTTACGGCGACTACACGTGTGAATCGCGCTTTGGCGAAGCGCTGGCGTTAAAGCCAAGCTTGCGCGGTCAGATCGAGATTGTGACGAAATGCGGCATCAAGCTGCCGTCAAAATACGGGATGAAATTATATGATACAAGCAAAACCCATATCATCGCCTCGGTCGAGCAGTCGCTCGCCAATTTCCGCACGGATTATATCGATGTCTTGCTCATTCATCGTCCGGATCCGTTCATGAATCCAGAAGAGGTGGCCGAGGCGTTTTGCCAGCTGAAACAGGACGGAAAAGTGCGCTATTTCGGCGTCTCGAACTTTAAACGTTCGCAGTGGGAAATGCTTCAGTCGTATTTGCCGTTTCCGCTCGTGACCAACCAAATCGAAGTATCGGCGTATCGGTTGGAAAATCTTGAAGACGGCACAGTTGACCTTTGCCTTGAGAAGCGCGTTCCGCCAATGGTATGGTCGCCGCTCGCCGGTGGAGCGATTTTTTCCGCTGACGATGACCGGGCGGTGCGGCTGCGCGGGACGCTTGAACAAGTGCGAGGCGAAGTGGGCGCTGAGACGATCGACGAAGTGCTGTACGCGTGGCTCCTCGTTCATCCAGCGCGGATGATGCCGATTGTCGGCTCGGGGAAACAAGAACGCATCGAGCGGGCGGTGCGGGCGCTGTCTTTGTCGCTTTCCCGCGAGCAATGGTTCGCCATTTTGCAAAGCTCCATGGGGCATGATGTGCCGTAAGGGGAAAGGACGATGAAAGTCATTATCGCGGAAAAGCCGGACCAAGGGGCGACGCTCGCCTCGATTTTTCGGACAAAAAAACGGCAAGGCTATATCGAAATTTTGCCGAATGACTTGTTTCCCAACGGGGCGTATATGACATGGGCGATCGGGCATTTGTTCCAGCTCGCAGCTCCTGAGCGGTACCGCCCCGAGTGGAAACGGTGGACGCTCAACACGTTGCCGATCATCCCGGAACGGTTCGAGTATGAGATCGAAAAAGCGAAGGCGAAACAGTTTCAAGTGGTCAAGGAACTGTTGCGAAAGCCGGAAGTGACGGAAATCATCCATGCCGGCGACGCGGGGCGCGAAGGGGAGCTCATTGTGCGCAACCTCATCCGCCTAAGCGGCGTGAACAAGCCGATGAAGCGGCTTTGGCTGTCGTCCTTGACCCCGAAGGCGATCGAGGAAGGGTTCCGCCGCCTGCTTGATGAACGGACGACGCGCCCGCTCTATGAGGAAGCGTACGCCCGCGCCTGCGCTGATTGGCTCGTCGGCATGAACGCCTCGCGCGTGTACAGCCTCTTGCTGAAAGAGCGCGGGATGAATGATGTGTTTTCCGTCGGACGCGTGCAGACGCCGACATTGGCGCTGATCGTCCGGCGTGAGCGGGAAATTGAGCAGTTCCGCCCTGAACCGTTTTGGGAAGTCGTCGCCTCGTTTGTCATTGGCGACAAGCGTTATGAAGGAAAATGGACGGATAAAAACGGCCAAACGCGCCTCAAGGACGAGGAGATGGCGAAAAAGATCGCTGCCTTTTGCCAAGGAAAACGAGCGGAAGTCGCCGACGTCCGCACGGAGCGGAAAACGTATCAGCCGCCCCTGTTGTTCAACTTATCGACGCTGCAGGCGACAGCGAACAAGTTGTACCGCTTCTCGCCGAAAAAGACGCTTGATGTGCTGCAGTCGCTCTACCAAAAAGGGATCGTTTCGTATCCTCGTTCCGATTCGATGCATGTGACGAAAGGGGAAGCGGAAACGTTTCCCGCCATTTTGCAAAAGCTGTCCTCGTTTCCGGCGTACGCTTCGTATTTTCCGCTGCCGCAGCCGTCGATTTTACAGAATAAACGTTATGTAAACGAGAAAAAGGTGACGGACCATTACGCCATTATCCCGACCGAGCAAGTGGTGGATCCCGAGAAGCTGTCAGCCGACGAACGGAAGGTGTACGATTTGGTCGTCCGCCGCCTAATTGCCGCCCACCACCAGGCGGCGGTCATCGATTATACGACCGTCACGACGCTCGTTGACGGTCGGGCTCGCTTCGTTTCGAAAGGAAGGCAGGTCGTCGAGGAAGGATGGCGCGCGGTCATCCGCCCGCATGAGGAGGAGAAAGATGCTGCGCTGCCTCCCCTTGAGCGAGGGGAGGCGGGGAAAGCGGCCGCTGTAAAGGTGAAAGAAGGGAAGACCGAGCCGCCGAAACGGTATACAGAAGGCGAACTCATCACCTTGATGAAAACGGCGGGAAAATTTTTGGACGATGAGGAACTGGAAAAAGTGCTCGCCAAAACGGAAGGGCTTGGCACGGAAGCAACAAGGGCGGCGATCATTACCATGCTGAAAGAGCGGAAGTATATTGAAGTGAAAAAGAACCTCGTGTACGCGACCGACAAGGCGAAAGTGTTGATCGAGGCGCTTGGCGGCACGATCCTCGCCTCGCCGGAAATGACGGCGAAATGGGAGCAGCGCTTAAGCGAAATCGGCGAAGGGAGCGCCTCGCCCGCCGCCTTTATGGAACAGGTGAAAAAGTTGGCGCAAAAAGTGGTCGCTGACGCCATCGCCGCCGCGCCGAATTGGAATTTCAGAGGGGTTGACACCGCCTCAATCCAGCGGACAAGGAAGAAAAAAACGATGGGCGAGAAGCTTGGGCCGTGCCCGCTTTGCGGCGGGACCGTCATCGACAAAGGAACGTTGTACGGTTGCGACCAGTACGCGAAAACAAAATGCTCGTTTACGATCTCCAAACGCATTCTCGGCAAATCGATTTCGGCGGCGAATGTGAAAAAGCTGCTGGCGCAAGGGAAAACAAATGTCATAAAAGGGTTTAAAAAAGGCGGGAAAACGTTTGACGCCATACTCGTTTGGGATGAAAACGAGAAGAAATTGTCGTTTCAGTTTCCGAAGCGGTGACGAAGGCAACAGGCGTTGGGGGACGGGAGGTTTGGCGAAAAGGCGGACCGATGGCGGCCCGCCTTTTTTTGCCCTTTACTCCGTTCGCGGCTCTTGAATCCGCTCCATCAACCGCTCCGGCTCGCTCGGCGCGGCAAAGCCGAACTGCCTGTACAGCCCGTGCGCGTCTTTGGTCGCGAGCATCACCTTGCGGACAGCGGCGACATCAGGATGGGCGAGCACGCATGATAACAGCCATTTCCCGAGACCTTGCCCACGGTATGCTTCATCGATGAACACGTCGCACAGATAGGCGAACGTCGCCCGGTCGGTGATGACGCGCGCCATGCCAATTTGCCTGTCGCCGTGAAAAAGGGAAAAGCAGAGCGAATGGTCAAGCGATTTGAGGATCGTTTCGCGGCTGCGCTCATTCGCCCAATACGAGCGGGCAAGGAAGTCAAACACGCGCTCAAGCTGGACGCGGCGGCGGTCCGTCGTCACGGTAAATGGGCCGTTTTCGTAATCGATGATCGTCCACATGATCTGGCCTCCTTTTTCTCAAATGATACACCGAATCGGGTCAAATGGGAACGATTTTCGTTTTTATTAACCGTAATAACATTATGTAAAGAATGAGTTCCCCCTGGCTCCCTGAAGGCGGGTCAATGACGGGGCAAACGACGGCAGGCGGCAATGCGGCCAGGGCGGTCTGGATAATCGGTGAACACACCGTCCACGCCCATGGCGCATAGGCGAGCGAGATCGTGTGGTTCATTGACGGTATAGACGTGAACCATGAGCCCGCGGCCATGGGCGGCGCGCACCCACTCTTCGGTGACGGCTGAGAGCGGCAAGCCGATGCCATCGGCATAGACGGCGATTTGTTGCAGCAGCTCGTCGCGGCCGCTGTGCGCTTCCTTCTCGCCGACCAATTGAATGAGCCGAATGCCGTGCGGGATGAGCGGCCGGAGCGCTTGCAAGCTTTCCGGGTGGAACGATTGAAACATGACGCGGCGCTGTTGCAGGAAACCGTGTTTTTTCAATAGATGGACGACCGCCTCTTCGATGCCGGGCTGTTTCGTTTCGATGTACAACGGGGCTTCCACACGCTCCGCTTTCAGCATCTGAATCACCTCATCAAGCGTCGGGATGCGCTCGCCGGCAAAGCGTGGATGAAACCACGACCCGGCATCCAGCCGCCTCAGTTCAGCGAACGAAAAATCATTTACCCGCCACGGAGCACGGCGCGGATAGACCGTTTCGGCATTTGTCGTCCGGGCGAGCGTCGCATCATGCAGGGCAACGAGCTTCCCGTCTTTCGTTGACCGCACATCGACTTCGATATAATCGGCATTCATGCGGGCGGCGAGGCGGTAGGATGAGAGCGTATGCTCCGGCGCGTATCCGGACGCGCCGCGGTGGGCGATGACGGCGGTTTTCGGCTGGCTGGATGGCTGCCAGGCAGCCGCGGCCGCTAAGACGATCGGCAACGATAACAAAAACAATGTGCAAAGATAGAAGCGAAAAACCGTGATCCGGCGCATATACATCTCTCCCCTTCCAGTTATCATATCGGGAAAACAAGTGCGAGGGAAAAACGAGGTGATATAGTGGGGAAAGGATGCTTGTACCGATAGTTTCGCACATCAAGCAAAGGGATATTCAGTTTGATGCATAAAGTGCGTTATCATGCCGCATACTGTAAACGACAACAAAACGTTGGGCTATAGCCAAGCGGTAAGGCAACGGACTTTGACTCCGTGATGCGCTGGTTCGAATCCAGCTAGCCCAGCTGAACGTCTGGTCAAACCGGAGGGGCTTTGAGCCGGTGAAAACGGTCTCCGCTATATATCGGCGCGGGGCCGTTTTTTATGGTTTCAATGCGATCGGTGGAATACATCGAAGCGATTGACGGCCACACAATGGTTTGGTTCACATCGCCGCGTTCGTGTCAGTCGTTCGAATGAAAGATCGTCGACAAAAAACTGCTGAGGCAGAAGGATTTTGGCGAATGACGGCGAATGCAAAACATGAAAGGGGAGAGCGACAATGAAAACAGCCGATTTATGCGATCAATTTTTAGACGAGTTGCAAGTATGCGAGTTGCCGTTCCAATCGTACGGCGGAAAGCGGGCGTTTTCCGGGCCGATTGCGACGGTCGATGTGTTTGAAGACAACGTCCTTGTCCGAGAAGCGCTGGAGACGGTGCCGCCGGGGACGGTGCTCGTGGTCGATGGAAAAGGCTCGCGCCGCGTCGCGCTATTAGGCGACCGGCTGGCGCAAATCGCTTGCGAGAGGGGGCTTGCTGGCGTCATCATCCACGGCTGCATCCGCGATTCAGCGGAAATTGGCGCCATGCCGATTGGCGTGATGGCGATCGGCACATGCCCGGTGAAAAGCAAAAAAGAGGGAAAAGGCTCACGCGACGTTGCGCTCGAGTTTGGCGGCGTCCGCTGGGAGCCAGGGGCGTACGTGTACGCTGATGCGGACGGCGTTGTCGTCGCCAACAAAGATTTGTTGGCGAAAAATGGTTGACGGCTGCGGTCGAGTCTCGTTCAATACAACGAACAGGTTGAGGCGATGGAGATGGAATGGCAGGAAGTGCGTTCATTGTATCCAAATCAATTTGTGAAATTACAAGTATTAAAGTCCCATTTAGAGGGAGATCAAGAAATCATTGAAGAGGTGGCTGTTATCGGAACGGTTTCGGACAAGGATGCAACTCGTGAGTTGCTGCAATCGAAAGGGAATCAGCTTGTTTATCATACTAGCCACAAGGAGATTGTTTTAAAAGTTCGGGGAGCGATTGGCCTGAGAGGGAAATTTCATTATGCAGATTGAATATCGTGAAGGCTTGCTGTTTGCATCGATCGAAATCGTTTATCAAGGAAGGTCTAAGTTGATTCATAATATGGTGATTGATACTGGTGCGGCGAAAACAGTGATTTCTCAAAATGCAGTAGAAGATATTCATTTGCGGGTAGAGCCGGGCGATCGTATTGTGGCTTATTACGGAATCGGTGGGAAAGAGTACGCGTTTACAAAAAAATTAGACTGTATTCAGCTAGATTCTTTCCAGCTAAGAGAGTATGAAATTGATTTTAGCGGGATGGACTATGAGGGGATTAACGGTTTGTTAGGATTGGATATATTGCTGGGCGCTGGATTTGTCTTAGACCTGGACAAGTTGGAGATGTATCGTTCTGGTTGAAATGGAACGCCCGCTCGAAATGCCAAAAAGAAGGAAAAGGCGCCCGCGACGTTGCGCTCGAGTTTGGCGGCGTCCGCTGGGAGCCAGGGGCGTACGTGTACGCTGATGCGGACGGCGTTGTCGTCGCCAACAAAGATTTGTCGGCAAAAAACGGTTGACGGCAACGCATTGGTTGTACTACGATGAAAACGGATGCTTGTTCCATGACAGCGCATATATGGCGGTAAGACAAACAAGGTGCCTAAGCCTGCTTAAGGGCTTGGGTGAAAAGGGAAGCCCGGTGAAAATCCGGCACGGTGCCCGCCACTGTGATGGAGAGCTTTGCGGCAACAAGTCACTGAAGGATGCTTCGGGAAGACGCCGCCAAGCGATGATCCTAAGTCAGGAGACCTGCCTTGTTTGGATCGGACGGATGCCTACGGGACTATAGGCAGACGTGCGGGAGAATGACGGCTTTAGGGGCCCTGTTTGGGCCGTTTACGGCTTTCGTATACATTTTTCTGCACCTCTGCTGTAGAGGTGCTTTTTCTTTTGTCGAAAAACCGTCCGTCTGCCGCATTTCATTCTACCATTCTAGCAAAAGGGGGGATTTGGTGGCGACGTGGGATTTGCGGGGAATGAAGCATCATGTGCTCATTTGCAACGGAGGGACGTGCCTCCGCCATGGCGGAGATGACGTGACAACCGCGGTGCGCGAGGAGATCGCCCGCCTCGGGCTTGACGATGCTGTCCATACAACAAGGACGCGCTGCAACGGACGATGCCAAGACGCGTGCGTGATGATCGTCTATCCACAAGGCGTTTGGTATCGACAGATGACGCCGGAGCGGGCAAAGGAGGTTGTGCGCGCCCATTTGGATGAGGGGCTGCCTCTTTTGGAATGGGCGACGTATGAATACGAAGGCGAATTGGTGTTGACGCCGGCCGGCCTGCGGGAGGCGCCAAGCGGAAAACGAAAAACCGAACATAGCGTGAAAGGAGTGAAGGGATAAATGAAGAGAGCGGTTCGATGGAGCGGAATGGCGGCTTTATTCACTGCTTATTTTTGGTTGACGAATGAAAATGAAGCGTATGCCATGCACATTATGGAAGGATTTTTGCCTGTCAAATGGGCGCTGTTTTGGTGGCTGCTGTTTTTGCCGTTCTTTGTGTTCGGATTGCGGCGGCTTGTGCATACGCTGAAGCAGCACCCCGAACATAAGCTTCTGATGGCGTTAGCTGGTGCGTTTACGTTTGTATTGTCGGCGCTGAAAATTCCATCCGTCACCGGCAGCAGCTCGCATCCGACCGGGATCGGCTTCGGCTCGGTTTTGTTTGGACCATGGGTGATGGTGGTGATCGGCACAGTCGTTCTTCTCTTTCAAGCGCTGCTTCTTGCCCACGGAGGAGTGACGACGCTTGGGGCCAATGCGATGTCGATGGCGATCGTCGGCCCGTTCGTCGCGTACGGAGTGTATCAACTGTGCCGAAAAGGGGCGGTATCCAATCGAGCGGCTTTGTTTCTTGCCGCTTGTTTGTCTGATTTGGCTACATATGTCATGACGTCCCTGCAGCTTGCCTTGGCGTTTCCGTCTCCTGATGGGGGAGTCACCGCCTCGTTTTTGAAATTCGCCGGCATTTTTGCCATTACTCAAGTGCCGTTGGCGGTGACGGAAGGCATCATAACGGTAATCGTCTGGAACTGGCTTTCCTCCTATCAAGCTTCTCCGCTGTTCCAAAAGGAAAAGGGGGCGTAATGCGATGAAGAAAAATGGCTTGCTCGTGTTGCTGGCTGCTTTGCTTGTCATCATTCCGCTTTGGTGGGCGCGCGGATCGGAATTCGGTGGAACGGACGATCAGGCGGAAAAAGCCATTCAAACGCTCAACCCGCATTACCGGCCGTGGTTTGAGTCGATCTTCACCCCTCCAGGCGGCGAAGTCGAAACGCTTCTGTTCTCGCTGCAAGCCGCGCTTGGCGCCGGCGTGATCGGCTACGTCGTCGGGTTGTACAAAGGGCGTTCGGAGCGGAAAAACAACCATGATTCGCGAGTTTGACCGTTGGGCGTATGACAACCGGCTGCGGGCATGGCGGGCGGAGTGGAAGCTGATCGTGGCGTTTGTTATGCTTGCCGTTGTCATGATGGGCGGCTGGCGCGAACAATGGCTTGTGCTCATCGGAATGGCGTATTGGATTGTCGCTCGCGCACGAGTGCCGTTTTCCGTGTATGGAAAAGCGATGCTCGCCGCCTCCGTTTTTTTAGGGCTCAGCCTGCTGACGCTCGTTGTGTCCGTGTCGGTTCCTTTTCAAATAACTTTCATCGACAGCCAGCTGCAGCCGGCTGCAAAGCTCGCCGTTCGCTCCCTTGCCGCCTGGTCGTGCTTGTTTTTCCTTCTCATTACGACGCCGGCGCCGGACTTGATTGCGGTGCTGAGGCGAATGCGGCTGCCGGCGGCGCTCGTGGAACTTTGTTTTCTTATGTATCGCTTTATCTTTTTGCTCGAGCAGGCGGCCGCAGAGCTGATGCTGGCATTGCGGGCCCGCAGCGGAGGAACGCATTGGCGGCATGGCGGGATGCTGATGTACCAACTGTGGGTGAAAACGTGGCAGTCGTATGAAGCGTTCAGCCGTTCGCTTGCGGCGCGTGGAGGCGTCGCGTCGGCCGGGCATACGCATCAGCGGGAAAAAGCGCATGTGCCTCTTGTCGATGTTGCGGCCGGCATCATCATGGCTTTGCTGCTTGGGTGGACATGGTGGAAAGGGTGAAAACGTTGCTGCTGCGGATGGAACGAGTGAAATACGCTTATCAAGCAGAACGGTATGTGCTGAATGGGATTGATTGGGAAATTCCAGAGCGAAAAAAATGCGCCTTGATCGGGCCAAACGGCTGCGGCAAAACGACGTTGTTTCTTCATTTGAACGGGCTGCTGCGGGCGCAGGAAGGAGCGGTGTATTGGAAAGGGCGCAACATGTACGAACGCGGCGCCGATTGGGCGCAATGGCGGCGTGAAGTCGGCATCGTCTTCCAAAACCCGGAGCACCAAATCCTCGCCCCGCTAGTGCGTGATGAATTGGCGATCAGCTTAGTCCATGCCGGAATCGATCGAGAAAAAATGGGGGAGGCGCTTGCCGCGATTACGGCGGAATACCATCTTCAATCTTGGCTGGACCGTCCGACCCATCAATTCAGTCTGGGACAGAAAAAATGGCTGACGCTCTGCTGTGCGATGGCGGCCAAACCGGACTTGCTCGTATTGGACGAACCGACCGCCTATTTGGATCAGCATCAGACAAAGCAGTTTCTCAAACAAATTGATGCCATTCACCGAGCGGGGACGACCGTGTTGATCGCCACCCATGACATGGATTTCGTCTGGCAGTGGGCGGATGTCGTCGCGGTCATGCACGAAGGGCGGATCGTGATGCAGGGGGCGCCCGAGGACGTATTCGCCGACCGCCAGCGGCTGCTGGACATTCGCTTGGATGTTCCGCTGTTTGTGCGGCTTTGGCAAGCGTGGCGGCCAGAGGAAAAGATCGTCCCCCGATGTGTTGCGCCGTGAAAGGGACATGAGCGGCGAATGTGGTGTGAAAAATGGGGGCTAGGCGGCAAAAGGAGGGATCATGATGAGCGGCAAATTGCTCATTGTCGGCTTTGGCCCGGGAAGCGTCGACCATATGACGAAACGGGCTCGGGAAGCGATTGAAGAAAGCGACGTCATCATCGGCTACAAAACGTACATCGAACTTGTGCGCGATCTGATTGTCGGAAAGGAAATCATCAGCACCGGCATGACGGAAGAGGTGAGCCGCGCCCAAGCGGCGGTGAAGTGGGCGGAGCGCGGCAAAACGGTCGCCGTCATCTCCAGCGGCGACGCCGGGTTGTACGGCATGGCCGGGCTCGTGTATGAAGTGTTGATTGAAAAAGGGTGGACGAAAGACAGCTCGATTGAAGTCGAGGTCATCCCCGGCATTTCCGCGATCCATTCGTGCGCCGCTTTGCTTGGAGCGCCGATTATGCACGATGCCTGTACGATCAGCTTGAGCGACCATTTGACGCCGTGGGAGCTGATTGAAAAGCGGATTGACGCCGCGGCGGCGGCCGATTTTGTCATTGCGTTGTACAATCCGAAAAGCGGGCGGCGCACTCGGCAGATTGTGGAGGCGCAACGCATCCTGCTCCGCCATCGTGCGCCGACAACGCCCGTTGGACTCGTGAAAAGTGCGTACCGCGAACGGCAGCATATCGTCCTCACCGACTTGGCGCATATGCTGGACCATGAAATCGGCATGTTGACGACGGTCATTATCGGCAACTCGACGACTTTTGTTCACGATGGGCTCATGATCACGCCGCGCGGCTACCAGCGCAAATACCAGTTGACCGCCGCCGTCCAGCCGCTCAAGCCGCATGAGCGGCTGCGCAAAGAGGCGGAGCCATGGGCGCTCGACCAGACGAAGCCGCTGAGAGAGCCGGATGAAGGGAACGGAGGAGCGCTTCAGCCGTTTGCTACAGCTGCCTCCGCTTTCGACGACGAGAAAGACCGTGGTTTTGCCGCCGTTGCGGTTTTGCCGCCAGCTGTGGACGCGGCGGCGAAGGAAGCTGGATTGGCACCGGCAGCTTCCGCTTTTCCGCTGCCGGAGGAGCCATTCGCCCAAATGGAAAACCGGCCGTCATCCACTCTGTTGCATCGGGTGAGAGAAACAGCGGAGGACGCGCTTGCAGCATTGGAAAGAAGAACGACAAAGAAGGCGTCCGCCGTGCTGTTCGAAGCGGCAGTGAGCCCAGGGGTGGCCAACAAGCAGTTCACCCCGGAACAGCTCATCGCGCTCGCCGAAGCGGTCGGACCGAACGGGAAAATGACGTACACGCCGGATCATTATATCAAAATCGAGCGGGTGACAGAGAATCCAAAAGGGCTTGTCGATCGGCTCGCTGCTGTCGGACTGATGGTGATGCCGGTCGGTGATGTGCTGACGGTGAAGGCATGCGACTTTTGCGATGGAGAGAAAAAAGACGCGATTCCATATGCCGAGGAATTGGCGCGGCGATTTGGCGGCATGGCGCTGCCGAAAGAGTTGAAGCTTGGCATCAACGGCTGCGGCATGGCATGCTACGGCGCGGTGCGCGAAGACATCGGGCTTGTGTACCGGAAAGGGAAATTTGACTTGTTTTTAGGCGGAAAAACGGTCGGCCGCAACGCCCATCCTGGCCAGCTCGTTGCGGAAGGCATCCCGCCGGAAGAGATGGTGGCCATTGTGGCGGACATCATTGAACAGTACAAAGAACATGCTCATCCGAACGAACGATTTCATAAATTTTTTGCCCGTGTGAAACAAATCGGCCGCTTTTCGTATGAGGAGGCCAAGACAGCGGCGAAGATCGAAACGCCGGCATGCGGTGAGTAACCTCGGATGGAGCGATATAAGAGAGGAGAACGAACATGAGAGCCATTTTGTTTGTCGGCCATGGAAGCCGCGACCCGGAAGGAAATGAGCAAGTACAGCAGTTTGTCGACCGCCTGCGGCCGCGTCTTTCTGCTTCTTTCCATGTTGAAACGAGTTTTCTAGAGTTTGGCCGCCCATCGATCAGCGAAGGAATCGCGCGGTGCGTTGAGGCCGGAGCGGCGGAAGTGGCGGTCATTCCGCTCATTTTATTGCCGGCTGGGCATTCGAAGCTGCACATCCCGGCGGAAATCGATGAGGCGAAAAAACGCTATCCGCACATCATGTTTCGATATGGACGGCCGATCGGCGTTCATGAGCAGACGTTCGCGATTTTGCGCGAGCGTCTGCAAGAAATCGGCGAGCGGCCGGAAGAGCCAGACGACGGCACAGCGGTCATTTTGCTCGGCCGCGGCGGGAGCGACCCGGACGCGAACAGCGACTTGTATAAAATCGCCCGCTTGTTTTGGGAACAAACGGGCTATGCGCTCATCGAGCCGGCGTTTATGGGGGTGACGACGCCGTCGCTTGATGACGCCGTCCGCCGCTGTCTCATGCTCGGAGCTAGGCGGATCATTGTTCTTCCGTATTTTTTATTCACCGGCATCCTGATTAAGCGGCTTGAGCAGCAAGTGGCGCAATACCAAGCTGAGCACTCGCATATCTCGTTTGCGCTTGCCGGCTATTTTGGATTTCATCCGAAGCTTGAGGAGATCGTGCTTGACCGCCTGCAAGAAGTGCTCGATCAAACGGTGGCGATGAACTGCGATGTCTGTCAATACCGGCTGCACGTTTCTCACCATCATCATCACCATCACCATCATCACTAAAAAACAAAAAGGGGGAGCGCTGATGATTTTGATGTTGGCAGGGACGAGCGATGCCCGCGAATTGGCGGTGATGATCCAACAAGCCGGCTATAACGTAACCGCGACGGTCGTCACCGATCACGCGGCCGAACAGCTTCGGTCATCCGGCATTCGCGCCTATGTCGGCCGCTTGGATGCGTCCCAGCTTGCTGATCTGGCCAAAGCCGAGGGAGCCAAAGCGATTGTCGATGCGAGCCATCCATTTGCGGAGGAGGCGTCGAAAAACGCCATGCAAGCGGCAGCAGACGCCGGGTTGCCCTACATTCGCTACGAGCGGCAGGCGTCTTCGCTTTCATCCGAGAAGGTGACGTTTGTCGATAGCTATGAAGAAGCCGCCGAGCTGGCGGCGGAAAAAGGCGGCGTCGTGATGCTGACGACCGGCAGCAAAACGCTTGACATTTTCGCCGCGAGGCTCATCGGTCGCCCGGACGTCAAGGTGATTGCACGGATGCTCCCGAGAAAAGACAATTTGGACAAATGCGAGCGTCTTGGGTTTTCCCAAGAGCAGATCGTCATGATGCAAGGGCCGTTTACGAAAGAGCTCGATCGGGCGCTATACCGCCATTTCGGCGTCACGGTCGTCGTCACGAAAGAAAGCGGCAAAGTCGGGTTTGTCGATGAGAAAATCGCTGCCGCCGAGGAGCTCGGCATCGAGGTCATCGTCATCCGCCGCCCACGGTTGTCATACGGCATCGTGCATCACGATTTTGCCGGCGTGCTCGATGCGTTGAAGCAACATGCGCCGCTTCCAACCGTGTAAAACGTGTTTTCTGAAAAAACAGCAAAACGTTTTTCGCGCCAATGGCGTCCCATGCGTCTGAGCTTGTTGCCTTCATGCGGGAAGCGAAGCGCACGGATGGAAGGAATGGGCTTCTAGCGGCCGCTCATGCAAGCGATCATGAAGAAAGGAGAATTGTCATGGACTTCCATACAACATTTCGTCCGGCGACGGTGCAGCCGGGACAAATTGAAGCGCGCAGCTTTCAAATCATTGATGAAGAGATCGGCGAGCATTCATTTACGGAAGAACAATACCGAATCGTTCAGCGCGTCATCCATGCATCGGCTGATTTTGAGCTGGGCAAAAGCCTCATTTTCCACCCGGATGCGATCCGCTCAGGCATTGACGCCATTCGCAGCGGCAAGCTCGTCGTCGCCGATGTGCAAATGGTGCAAGCCGGCGTCAATCAAGCGCGGCTTGCGAAGTTCGGCAGCGCAGTGCGCGTCTATATTTCTGATGAAGACGTGATCGCGGAAGCGAAACGGTTGAATACGACGAGGGCGATTGTGGCGATGCGCAAAGCGGTGAAAGAAGCGGAAGGCGGCATTTTTGCCATCGGCAACGCTCCGACTGCGCTGTTGGAGCTCATTCGCCTCATCAAAGAAGGAGAGGCGCGGCCGGGATTGGTGATCGGCTTGCCGGTCGGATTCGTCTCGGCGGCGGAATCGAAAGAAGAATTGGCGAAGCTCGATGTGCCGTTCATCACCAACCGCGGCCGCAAAGGAGGAAGCACCGTGACTGTCGCCGCCTTGAATGCGTTATCGCTGCTTGCCGAGCGGGCGTGACGAACGATGGAAACGAAAAAAACGCTGCGTGAAGGGTATACGACCGGATCGTGCGCGACAGCGGCCACGAAAGCCGCGCTCACGGCGCTCATCACTGGCCAAGTGCAGGCGGAGGCGACGATCCGGCTTCCGATCGGGCGGGTGGTGACCTTTTCGCTCGCCTCTTGTTCGTTCGATGGCGAAACGGCGACGGCCTCGGTCGTGAAGGATGGCGGCGATGACCCAGATGCGACGCACGGCGCGCTCATCGTTTCCACTGTCTCATGGACCTCGTCGCCGGGCGTTCATATCGATGGCGGTGAAGGGGTCGGACGCGTCACGAAACCGGGGCTGCCGGTGCCGGTCGGGGAAGCGGCGATCAATCCAGTGCCGCGGCAAATGATCCGCGAAGCAGTCAACGAAGTGCTGACGCAATACGGTCTACATCGCGGGGTGAAGGTCGTCATTTCTGTGCCCGGCGGCGAGGAAATCGCCAAAAAAACGTTGAACCCGAGACTAGGCATCATTGGCGGCATTTCGATTTTGGGGACGCGCGGCATCGTCGTTCCGTTCTCCACCGCCGCCTACCGGGCGAGCATCGTGCAGGCGCTTCAAGTGGCGAAAGCGAACGGCTGCCGCCATGTTGTCATCACGACCGGGGGACGGAGCGAGAAATACGCCATGCAAGAATATCCACATTTGCCGGAAGAAGCGTTTATCGAAATGGGCGATTTTGTCGGCTTTACGCTGAAACAATGCAAACGGCTTGGCATCAAGATAGTGTCGATGGTCGGGATGATGGGGAAATTTTCGAAAGTCGCTCAAGGAGTGATGATGGTGCACTCGAAAAGCGCCCCGGTCGACTTTGGCTTTTTGGCTGCCATCGCCGAGCAGGCAGGTGCTGGTCCAGAACTGGTGGCTGCGGTGCGCGGCGCGAACACGGCGGCGCAAGTGGGCGACATGATGCAAGAGGCTGGTTGCACGAAGTTTTTCGAGCTTTTGTGCGAAGCGTGCTGCCAGGCGGCGCTTCACGAAGTGGGAGGCGGCCTGACGGTGGCGACGTCCATTTACACCATGAACGGACAACGATTAGGAAAGGCGGTGCAGACCGATGGGGACGATGAAGTTGATCGGTGTCGGTGCTGATGGGCAAGCAAGTCTTCCTGAGCTGTATCGACGCTGGATTGATGAAAGCGAGCTGCTTGTCGGCGGCGAACGGCAGCTGGCGATGTTTCCTGAATACAAAGGAGAAACGATCGTCATCCGCCGCGGACTGGCGGAGCTGGTGGAGCGGCTCCGCCATGAGACGCGCAACACGGTCGTGCTTGCTTCCGGCGATCCGCTCTTTTACGGCATCGGCAGCTATTTGGCCGGCAAATTGCCGATCGACGTGTATCCGGCCGTCAGCTCGGTGCAATGGGCGTTTGCGAAAATGGGCGAGTCTTGGCAAGACGCGGCGTTTGTCAGCGTCCATGGCCGGCCGCTCACCGGCTTGGCTCAGCGGATCGACGGGCGGCGCAAAGTCGCCATCTTAACCGATGAGACGAACTCGCCGGCCGCCATCGCCCGCTATTTGCTCGAGTACGGCATGACGGAATATGAGGCGTTTGTCGGCGAGGAGCTCGGCGGGCCGAACGAGCGATGCCGGTTTTTCAAGCTAGAAGAAATGGCAGAAACCGAGTTTCTTCCATTAAATATAGTCATTTTGCGGCAAACCGCTCCCGGTCCGGTTTGGCCGCTCGGCATTGACGATGATGAATTTTTCCAACGCAAGCCGGACAAAGGGCTGATTACAAAGAAAGAAATTCGCGTCTTAAGCGTAAGCGCCTTGCGCTTGCGCCCGGACAGCGTCGTCTGGGACATTGGGACGTGCACCGGTTCGGTGGCGATTGAAGCGGCGAAAATCGCCCGCGACGGGGCGGTGTTTGCGATTGAAAAAAATGAATACGACCTTGAGATCTGCCGGCAAAACTTGCGCAAATTCCGCGTTGACATCACGCTTGTGCACGGCAGGGCGCCCGATCGGCTCGATGAGTTTGCCGACCCGGATGCCATCTTTATCGGCGGCACGTCAGGCGCGATGTCGCCGTTGTTGGACGTCTGTGCGAAACGGCTGAAGAAAAATGGACGCATCGTCATCAACGCGGCAACGGTTGAGACGCTTGCTGAGGCGGCTCGGGAGTTGCGCAGCCGTGGTTTTCATGTTGACATCACGCTCGCGCAAGTGTCGCGAAGCAAGCCCATTTTAGAGTTGACGCGCTTTGAGGCGCTCAATCCGGTGTATATCATGACAGCCAAGCGGGAGGGAGACGAATGACCGGCACGTTGTACGGCATCGGTGTTGGCCCGGGCGATCCGGAGCTCATGACGGTGAAAGCATACCGCCGCCTAAAAGAAGCGGATGTCATCGCCTATCCAAAAAAAGGGCGGCAAAGCAAAAGCTATGCGGAACAAATTATTGATGCGTATTTTGCGCCAGAGGAAAAACGGCGGCTTGGCCTGCATTTTCCGATGACAAAAGACCGAGCCGTGCTGGAGCCGAAGTGGAACGAGGCGGCGGACGCCATTTGGGCGGAGCTGTCGGCCGGGCGCGATGTCGCGTTTGTGACCGAAGGCGATCCGCTGTTGTACAGCACGTTCATTCATTTGATGCACGTGATGGAGCGCCGCTATCCGGAAGCGCCGATTGAAGTCGTCCCCGGCGTCAGTTCGGCCAACGCTGCTGCCGCTAGGCTTCGTCTGCCGCTGGCGGATGGTGATGAAACTGTGGCGATCGTGCCCGCCCGCGACGATGTTGAGGCGATGAAAGCAGTGCTTCTTCGTCACGATTGCGTTGTCTTTTTTAAAGTGGCGAAAGTGATCGATTTGCTGGTTCGTCTGTTGCGGGAACTCGATTTGCTTCATCGCGCCGCTGTTGTGACGAAAGTGACGTCCGGCGAGGAAGTCGTGTGGAAGGTCGAGGAGCTCGACGGAGCGGAGCTCGAATATTTGACATTGATGGTGGTGAGAAAGTGAAGCTGTATATCGTAGGAGCGGGGCCGGGAGCGCCGGATTTGATCACGGTTCGCGGCGCCGAGCTTCTCGCTGCTGCCGACGCCATTTTTTACACAGACTCGCTAGTGAGCGCGGAATTGATCGAGCGCTACCGGAAGCCGGAAGCGGAGGTGTTTCATACGGCCGGCATGCATTTGGAGCAAATGGTGGCGATGATGGCCGACAAGGTGAGACAAGGCCGGCTCGTCGTGCGCGTCCATACCGGTGATCCATCGATTTACGGGGCGACGCTCGAGCAAATCGCCTTGTTGAAAGAAGAAGGAATTGAAGTGGAAATCGTCCCCGGCGTCAGTTCGGCGTTTGCCGCCGCGGCCGCCGTGCAGGCGGAGCTCACCGTTCCGGAATTGACGCAGACGGTCATTTTCACCCGCGCCGAGGGGCGGACGCCGATGCCGCCGCGTGAGAAATTGCAGGAGCTGGCGCAGCATCATTGCACGCTCGTTCTTTTTTTAAGCGCGACGCTTGCCAAAAAAGTAAGCGCGGCGCTCCTTGAAGCGGGCTGGAGCGGTGATACGCCTGTCGCGATCGTCTATAAGGCGACATGGCCGGATGAAGTTGTGATTCGTTCCACCGTTGCCACAATGGCTGACGATATGCGGCGCCATGGTGTGACGAAACACGCGATCATGTTGGCCGGTTGGGCGCTCGATCCCCATATTCATGAGCGCGGCTACCGTTCGAAGCTGTACGACCGCACGTTTACGCACGGATATCGAAAGGGGGAGAAGTAAGGTGGGGGCTACTGCCGCGAACAACGAAAGACACGGCGCCTATGCTGTCGTGGCCATTACGAAACACGGGGTCGAGATCGCCCGACGCCTTGGAGGCGCTCTTGCGGGAGCGGACGTTTATTATACGGATAAATTCGCCCGCGGCGATGAAGCCAAGCACGGGATCCGCTTGTTTTCCGGCAACGTCAGGGCCTTGTTGCCGGAGTTGTTCGCCCGCTATGACGGACTCATTTGCATCATTTCGCTCGGCGCTGTCGTGCGGATGATCGCTCCGCTGTTAAAAGACAAAAAGACCGATCCTGCGGTCGTGGTGATCGATGATAAGGCTGAACATGTGATCAGTGTTCTTTCCGGCCATTTGGGCGGAGCGAACGAACTGACGCGGCGCGTTGCTGCCATTTTAAGCGCCCGCCCGGTCATTACGACCGCTTCTGACGTGCAGCAGACAATCGCCGTCGATCTGTTCGGTCGCCAGTTCGGCTGGGAATGGGAATCGGCCGACAAGCTGACACCGGTGAGCGCCGCGGTCGTGAACGAAGAGCCGGTGGCGATCGTGCAAGAGTCGGGGGAAGCCGGCTGGTGGCCGGAGGGCCGGACGCTGCCGAAAAACATCACCGTGTACGGCTCAATCGCGGAAGCGCTCGCTGCCCGCCCGGCGGCCGCGCTTGTGGTCACTCATCGCCTGCTTGCGCCGGAAGAAGAGGCCATTTTGCAAAACGGCGTCTTGTATCGCCCGAAAGTGATCGCCCTTGGCATCGGCTGCAACCGCGGCACATCGGCTGACGAAATCGAAGCGGTCATCCATGAGACGCTCAATGAGCTGCGCTTTTCGATGAAAAGCGTCAAAGCGGTGTGCACCATTGATTTGAAAAAGGATGAACAAGGCCTTTTGGAGGTAGTCAACAAATATAGATGGGAATTGGTTGCGTATACGCCAGAAGAGCTGAACACGGTGCCGATCGAAGCGCCGTCGGAAACGGTGTACCGCTACACCGGCGCATATGGGGTGAGCGAGCCCGCGGCGAAATTGTACAGCGGGGCCGATCGGCTGGCGCTGGTGAAAAAGAAGTCCGGCAATGTGACGATTTCCGTGGCGCTCATCGATCATCAAAAGAAAGCGACCATGCAGGGAAAGGGGAAAGAGGCATGCGACGGCTTGTCATCGCCGCACCGGGAAGCGGCGCCGGCAAAACGACCGTGACGCTTGGGTTGATGGCGGCCATGAGGCAGCAAGGATATACGGTGCAAGGGTTTAAATGCGGTCCGGACTACATCGACCCGACTTACCATACGGCTGTGACCGGCCGGCCGGCGCGCAACTTGGACAGTTGGATGATGGGAAGCGAAGCGGTCAAAACGGTGCTCGCCAACGGTTGTCAAGGGGCTGATATCGCCATCATCGAGGGGGTGATGGGGCTGTTTGACGGGAAACAGCCGCTTTCTGACGAGGGGTCGACGGCTGAAATCACCGTGTTGACCGAAAGCCCGGTGCTGCTTGTCATTGACGCCGCTGGCATGGCCCGCAGCGCCGCCGCCATCGTCCGCGGATTTCAAACGTTTCACCCGGATGTCCGCATCGCCGGCGTATTTGCCAACCGCGTCGGCAGCGAAGGGCATTTCCGGCTGATTGAGGCGGCCATCGAGCAAATGTGCGGCATCCCGGCGGTCGGTTATTTGCCAAAAGACGAGGCTCTGACGTTGCCCGAGCGGCATTTAGGGCTCGTACCGTCGGTGGAGCGCGGCGAATTGGATGCTTTTTTTGCCGCCCTTGGGGAAAAAGTAGCGGAAACAGTCGATTGGGAGGCGCTGCTTCAAATCGCCGAGTCCGCTCCGCCTCTGGAGGCGCCTGCGCCGCTTGTCCAGCCAAGCCGGACGTATCCGGTTCGCATCGCGGTGGCGAAGGATGCCGCCTTCCACTTTTACTATCCAGAAAACTTGGAGATATTGGCCGCCTATGGCGCGGAACTTGTTTATTTCTCCCCGCTCGCCGGCGAGCCGCTTCCGGATGGGGTGAACGGATTGTATATCGGCGGCGGGTTTCCGGAAGAGTTTGCCGCCGAGCTCGCCAGGCAAGCCGCGGTCAAACAGTCGATCCGCGCCGCCATCGAACACGGGTTGCCGACGTTGGCCGAATGCGGCGGGTTTATGTTTCTCACCGAACAGCTTGTTGCGACGGACGGTGCGGCCTATGAGATGGCGGGCGTCATCCCGGGGAAGGTCGTGATGAAGACGAAGCTCGCGGCGCTTGGGTATCGCGAAGTGCGCGGGCGGAAAGGGAATTTTCTATTGCCGGAAGGAGAAACAGCGCGCGGGCATGAATTTCACTATTCCGTGTACGAACCGCGGGGCGAGGTGCCGTTTGCCTACGAAACGAGCGGCCGGAAAGGAACGAAGCCTGACGGTTATTTGGCGCACCGGCTTGTCGCCGGCTATGTCCATTTTCATTTCGCGTCCGCCCCGGCGATGGTTGAGCGGTGGCTCGCCGAATGCGAGAAGGTGACCATCAATGGCTAAGGCGCTGCCGATTATGTTTCAAGGCACCCATTCTGATGCCGGCAAAAGCGTCATCGCCACCGCGTTTTGCCGCATGTTCGCCCAAGACGGCTGGAAGACGGCGCCGTTCAAGTCGCAAAACATGTCGTTAAACTCCTACGTGACGCCGGACGGAAACGAAATCGGGCGGGCGCAAGGAATTCAGGCCGAAGCGGCCGGAGTGGCGGCGCGCGCCGAGATGAATCCGATTTTGATTAAGCCAAGCCGCGAGCATGAATCGCAAATCGTTGTGCTTGGCAAACCGTACGGCAATATGCAGGCGTTCGCTTACCGGAACGAGTTTTTCCACCAAGGGCTGGCCGTCATCCGTCAGTCGCTCGAAACGTTGATGAACGAGTATGACCGGATTGTCATTGAAGGAGCGGGAAGCCCGGCGGAAGTAAACTTAAACGACCGCGAGTTGGTCAACATGCGCATCGCCCGTCTCGCCAACGCCCCGGTCGTGTTGATCGGCGATATTGAGCGGGGCGGGGTGTTCGCGAGCCTCGTTGGAACGCTGTCGCTGCTTGAGCCTGAGGACCGAAAGCGGGTCATTGGGGTCATCATTAACAAGTTTCGCGGCGATGTGGCGCTGCTTAAGCCGGGGCTCGATTGGTTTGAGCAGCACACCGGCGTGCCGGTGCTTGGCGTCGTTCCATATTTGCCTGATTTGGCGATCGATGCTGAAGATTCGCTGTCGCTTGAGCGGTTTGCTTCATCTGTCGGGGGAGAGGAAGCGATTGATGTCGCTGTCATCCGCTGTCCGAAAATCGCCAATTTCACCGACATCGACCCGCTGCTGGCAGAACCGGACTGCCGCGTCCGGTTGGTGACGCACGTCGACGAGCTTGGAGCGCCGGATGTGATCGTGCTTCCCGGCAGCAAAAACACGATCGAAGACTTGATTTATATGAAGAAAAGAGGACTCGCTTCCCGCATTGTGTCGCTTGTCAATGAAGGAAAAGCGAGAGTCGTCGGCTTATGCGGCGGCTACCAAATGCTTGGCGCTGTCATCCGCGATCCGTATGGAGTCGAGACGCCGCTCCCCGAAGTAAAAGGACTTGGTTTGCTGCCGATTGAAACGACGCTTGAGCGGACGAAAATCACGATCCGTACGGAAGGGATGCTTACGTGGGCGGGCGAGCGGTTTTCGGTGCAAGGATACGAGATTCATATGGGCCGCTCGGCGCCGCTTCCTGGCTATGCGCCGCTTATTGAGGCGGACGGCCGCCATGAAGGGGCGAAGCACAGTGATGAGCGGGTGCTGGGCACGTACATGCACGATTTGTTTCATAACGATGCGTTCCGCACCGCGTTTTTCAACAACATTCGCCGCCAAAAAGGAATCGCTCCTTCTGGCGTCCGACTCTTTCGCTCGCTCAAAGAAAAGGCGTTCGACCGGCTTGCCGCTCATGTCCGCCAGCACGTGGCGGTCGAGCGGATCGAACAGATGATGCGTCAATTTGGCTGTCGCGATCACAGTTGAAGTCCAACAACGGGAAGACACCAAGGCAATGGGCGTTGATTTGGGACTTCGTTATATCGCCGTTGCCAGCATTGGAACGAAATCGTTGTTTTTCAAGGACAGCCAATGCGCTTTCATTCGCCGACGATATGCGGCTTTGCGGCGAACGTTGGGCAAAGCGAAGAAGCTCCATATGATTCGCACAATCGGCCGTAAAGAGTCCTGCTGGATGAAGGTTATAAACCATAAAATCAGCCGTCAAATCGTCCGTTTTGCCCTCGCCAACGGTGTTGGCATGATTCGGATGGAAAAGTTGACGCGTTCCCTCAATCATAGACGAGAAAGGAGGAAGCGCATATTCCCGCTTGATGGGGGATATTGTGCGCCCATGATGAATGTTTCCATCCCACCGATCCACCGTGAAATGGTTGAACAAGCGCGTGCCTATATCGATCAATTGACCAAACCGCCCGGCAGCCTCGGCCGTCTTGAAGAAGTGGCGGCAACGCTTGCCGGCATGACCGGGGAGCTGCTTCCACGCGTCACTCCGCCCGGAGTGCTCGTGTTTGCGGCCGATCATGGCGTCACGGAAGAAGGGGTGTCTGCCTATCCGGCCGAAGTGACGGCGCAAATGGTGTACAACTTTGCCAACGGCGGAGCGGCGATCAACGCCTTCAGCCGGCAAATCGGCGCGTTGCTTCAGGTGATTGATGTCGGTGTCGCCGTGCCGATTGCTGATGAGCGCGTCATTCAGAAAAAGGTGCGCCCGGGAACGAACAATTTCGCGGAAACGGAAGCGATGACGCCGTCCGAGGCCGAACAGGCGCTTCATGTCGGTTACGAACAGGCGGCGTCCATCATTGAACAAGGCGTCCGCACGCTCATTGTCGGCGAAATGGGCATCGGCAATACGACCGCCGCGAGCGCCTTATTGGCCACGTTGACCGATGAACCGCTTGAGCGCATCGTTGGCAAAGGAAGCGGCATTAAGGAGGAAATGCTTGCCCATAAACAGGACGTGATCCGACGGGCGCTCTTGCTTCATCGGCCGGATCCGGCGAAGCCGCTTGAATGGCTTTCGAAAATCGGCGGGTTGGAGATCGCTGCTATGGCCGGGGCGATGCTGGCAGCCGCCGAACGACGCATCCCGATTTTGCTTGACGGTTTTATTTGCACGGTGGCTGCCCTTGTGGCCCGCCAGTTTGCCGTGAACGTCACAGACTATATGATTGCCGGCCATCGTTCGCAAGAGCCGGGGCACAGTATAGCCCTTCGTTTGCTAGAGAAGGAGCCGCTTTTGGATCTCGGCATGCGCCTTGGCGAAGGAAGCGGCGCGGCGGTAGCGTTTCCGCTCTTGATTTCAGCAATGGCGATGGTGAACGAAATGGCGACGTTCGCCTCGGCGGGCATTTCCACGGCCAATGCGAAAGGGGAGAAGGGGCGATGACCGTCGGCAAAGTGTATTTAGTCGGCGCTGGGCCGGGTGATGAAAAGCTCATCACGGTTTACGGCCGCGAATGCCTAGAACGGGCGGATGTCATTATTTACGACCGGCTCATCAACCGTAAGCTGCTGCGCTACGCGAAGCCCGGCGCCGAGCTTCTTTACTGCGGCAAAGAGCCGGGAAAACATGACACGGTTCAAGAACAAATTCATGAGCTGCTCGTTTGGCATGCGCAACAAGGAAAGACGGTCGTCCGTTTAAAAGGCGGCGATCCGTGCGTCTTTGGCCGCGCTGGTGAAGAGGCGGAAGTGTTGGTGAAAGCCGGAATTCCGTTTGAAATCGTTCCAGGGGTGACATCCGGCATCGCTGTGCCGGCGTACGCCGGCATTCCGGTCACCCACCGTGATTACGCCGCCTCAGTGGCGATGGTCAGCGGGCATCGGAGTGAGCGGATCGATTGGGAGGCGCTGACTCGAGGATGCGATACGATCATTGTCTACATGGGGGCGGCCAACTTGTCGGATATTTGCGGCCGTTTGATGGCGGCCGGAAAGCCGTCGGATACGCCGGCGGCCATCATTGAATGGGGGACGACCGAGCGGCAGCGCACGGTGGCGGCGACGCTTTCGACGCTGTCAGATGAGGCGGAACAGGCGGGCATTTCCCATCCAGCCATCATCATCATCGGCGATGTCGTTCGTCTGCGTGAGACGCTCCAATGGTTTCCGGAGCGGCAAGGGGGCATGGTCGATGCCGACGCCTCGTCGTAGCGGGCGTGTCATCGTTTATACGGGCGACGGAAAAGGAAAAACGACGGCCGCATTGGGGCTTGCCCTGCGTGCCGTCGGCCGAGGAATGAACGTCGCGGTTTTGCAGTTTTTGAAATCGCCGGAACGAACATACGGCGAGCAGTTGGCCCTAGAGCGCCTTGGCGTCGACGTCCGTCAGCTCGGCGCCGGCTTCACATGGACGAAAACGCCGGACATCCACCGGGAAGCATTGAAGCGTGCCTGGGCGGTGGCCAAAGAATATGTGTATTCCGGACGGTATGATATGATTGTGCTCGATGAACTGAACAATGTGTTGGCCATTGACCGCTTTCCCGTTGAAGATATCGTATCAGTCAGCGAGGTGCTCGAGCTGATCCGCACGCGCCCGCCGTCGCTCCATCTTGTCATCACGGGGCGCGCGGCGCGCCCTGAGCTGATGGCGGCTGCCGATATCGTTACGGAAATGAAGCTCATCAAGTATGACTATGAACAAGGAAGGACCGCGATGAAAGGGATTGAATTTTAGAAGCAAAAAAGCGGCTAAAAAACGGCCGCTTTTTTGCAGGTTAGGCATTTTCATCGGTTTTGTCATTTTGGATTTTGTTTTGCCGACGTCCTTTGCTGTTATCGCCGGAAACCGGGCCGCGAAGCAAGGCCATCGGATCTTGCGTTGGCGCGTTTTGATTGCGGCTGCCGTTGTTTGGGCGTTTCGTCATGAGCTCCACCTCCTTTGGCTGCCGTTGTCATACGTTTAGCATGGACGATGCCTTCATTCCTATGCATGGTTGTCTACAGCCCAGCATAAAAAAAGCGGGAAGCGTTCGTGTTCCCGCTTTCCCGCTGCAAGCCGGCCGGATGCTGGCAAACACGGCGGCCGGATGAAGGCAATCAGTGATTTCGGTTAGTAGGCATATCCGCCCAAGCAGGCACATCCAACAATAATCAACAAAATAAACAGAACGACAATCAACGCAAAGCTGTTTCCATGCCAAGCGCCCATCATGTTCACCTCCTGGTGGAATCTATCGTATTGTATGTCAAAAAAAACTAAAAGAACAGGGCGATTGTCGAAACACGAAAACAATCGGCCAAAATGAGAAAAACGCCTTGCATATGTTTCAGCAAGGCGTTTTTTCGGGATGGTTCAAGTGAAATGATTGCATATATTGATTTCATTCCCATTCATAAGGCGTTTCTTGATACACGTAATAGTTCAGCCAGTTGACAAACAGTAAATTGGCATGCGAGCGCCATGTGTTCAGCGGCGGCTGGCTTGGGTCATCATTGGGAAAGTATGATTCTGGGATGTGAATCGGCAGCCCTTTCGCCAAGTCGCGTTCATATTCTTCTTTGAGCGTTGTCGCATCATATTCTGGATGACCCGTTAAGAAAATGCGGCGCCCGTCGTTCGATGCAACGAGGCAAACGCCGGCTTTGTCGGACATGGACAAAATGGTGAGATCTGGCACTTTTTCGATGTCTTCGCGCTTGACGTCGGTATGGCGGGAGTGCGGCATGCGGAACACATCGTCAAAACCGCGCAATAGTTTCACGTTTTTCGCTTCCACCGTATGGTTGAACACACCGAAGCATTTTTCCGGCAATGGGTATTTCGGAATGCCGTAGTGATAGTATAAGCCAGCTTGTGCTCCCCAACAAATGTGCAACGTTGACGTGACGTTCGTTTTCGTCCATTCCATGATATCGGTCAGCTCATCCCAATACGTAACTTCTTCGAACGGCAATTGCTCGACCGGGGCTCCGGTGATGATCATTCCGTCGAACTTGCGATGGCGGATGTGCGGGAAAATCGTGTAAAATTGTTCTAAATGATGTTTGCTTGTCGTTTTCGGCTCATGGGTCGCCGGGCGCAAAAAGGTGACGTTCACTTGCAGCGGCGAGTTGCCAAGCAGCCGCAGCAACTGTGTCTCTGCTTTTTCTTTTTCGGGCATCAAGTTTAAAATGATGATGTTGAGCGGCCGGATGTCTTGGGAGTAAGCCCGTTCTTCGTCCATCACGAAAATGTTTTCCTGTTCGAGTATTTCTTTCGCCGGCAAGTCTTTTGGAATGTTGATTGGCAATGGTGTCCCCTCCGTTTCTGTCTCGTTACTAAATACCTTAATTATAAAAACTTTGTCAACATTCTTCAATTGATTTTTTTGACCTTAAACAGCTGGTGAACAAAAAGGGGGAATTCCGATTGGATCCGACAGCCTTTGACAATTTAAAAACGGTGTTGGAAGGGGCGGTATATGACGCGGATTTGCAAGGGCGCATTGCCGTGGTCGAGCGCCGCGACCTTGTCGATTTGGCCCGTTTGTTTCGGGAGTACGCCATTTCATTTCGGCTGAATGATGCGCCCGATCCGCTCGTCGTCTGCACCGCGCGGCTTTCGCTTGATTTTGCTGAGCTGGTCAATGAGCGGCTCTATCACGGCCGGGCCGGCTGTCGGCTCGCTCTTCTGTTTACCCTTCCGGTTCGCCGCTCGTCCGTTTGTGCGCTCATTGAAGGAACGCTGCGGACGATTTGGGGGGAGGAGAGAATCATCCGGCAAACGCTCCGCTTTCCATTTCCACATGAACGCGGCCCGTATGAAAATGAAGCCGTGGTCGAATTTGCACGCCTCATTTATGAGGAAAACGCCGCCGATTTGCCGGAGATGGTGCCGTATATGGTTTCATCACTTGAACAATTGCAGCTGTTCGCCGGGCAGTAACGATGCAAAAAGTAGAAACAAACCATGAAATCCGCTATGATGGAGATGAGGTGAAAAATCATGAGTGTATATGAATTCAGCGCCAAAACCATTCGCGGAGAGGAACAACCGCTTTCCGTCTATCGAGGCAACGTGCTGTTGATTGTCAACACGGCGAGCCGTTGCGGCTTCACCCCGCAGTATAAAGAACTGCAGGAGCTGTATGACGAATATCGCGATCGCGGGTTTGTTGTGCTAGGCTTTCCGTGCAACCAGTTCGGCGGCCAAGAGCCGGGGACGGAAGAGGAAATCGAGCAATTTTGCCAGTTGAATTATGGTGTGACGTTCCCGCTGTTTGCGAAAGTGGATGTGAATGGCGATCACGCCCATCCGCTGTTTCAATATTTGAAAGAAGAGGCGCCGGGGGCATTGGGAACAAAGGCGATCAAATGGAATTTCACGAAGTTTTTGGTCGACCGCAACGGCAAGGTTGTAGCTCGTTTCGCACCGCAAACAAAGCCAAGCGAGCTGAGAAAGGAAATTGAAAAGCTGCTGTAAGGCAAGGAGGGGTAACGCTTGCGCATTCAAGCGATTGAGCCGACGCCAAGCCCGAACACGATGAAAATATTGCTTGATGAAGAATTGCCTTCCGGCACGCGCCATAACTACAAACCGGACAACATCAGCGAAGCGCCGCCGCTTATTCAAGCATTGATGCGCATTGACGGAGTGAAAGGCATTTACCATGTCGCTGATTTTTTGGCTATTGAACGCCATCCGAAATACGACTGGCGCGACATTTTGGCGAAAGTGCGCGAAGTGTTCGGCGAGAAAGTGGATGACGGCGCCGAGACAAAGCCGAAAGGAAACGAACATTTCGGCGAAGTGAAAGTGTTCGTGCAAATGCTGTACGGTCTGCCGATGCAAGTGAAGCTTGTCGATGGGGAGCGCGAACACCGCGTCGGGCTGCCGAAACCGTTTATGGACGCGGTCATTGAGGCGCAAAAATACGCAGGAAATGTTGTGCTTGAGCGCAAATGGGTCGAAAAAGGAGTGCGCTACGGCACGTTTGAGGAAATCGGCCGCGAAATAGTCGATGAGCTGTCGGCAGCCTATCCGCCCGAGCGGCTGGAGCGGATCGTCAACATGTTCCGCCGCGGCGAGCAGGAAAAAACGGTGCAAAAGCGTCCAAGCCTCAAAGTGACGAGCGAGATGCTCGATGACCCGGATTGGCGCAAACGGTATGCCGCGCTCGAACAGATGGCCGAGCCGACCGAGGACGATATCCCGGTGTTGGCCAAGGCGCTCAAGGATGAAAAAATGGCGATTCGCCGCCTGGCGACGGCGTATCTCGGCATGATCGGCGGCAAAAAGGTGCTTCCGTATTTGTATGAAGCGTTAAAAGATCCTGCTGTCGCTGTCCGCCGCACCGCCGGCGACTGTTTGTCCGACATCGGCGATCCGGAGGCCATTCCGGCCATGATCGAAGCGCTAAAGGACGAAAGCAAGCTCGTCCGTTGGCGCGCGGCCATGTTTTTGTACGAAGTCGGCGACGAATCGGCGCTGCCAGCGTTGAAAGCGGCGGAAAACGATCCGGAGTTTGAAGTGAGCTTGCAAGTGAAAATGGCCATTGAACGGATCGAAGGCGGCGAAGAAGCGAAAGGGTCTGTGTGGAAGCAAATGACGGAGAGCCGGAAGAAAGAAAACGAAACAGAACAGTAAACCAGGCGCGCCCATCGGTGCGCCTGTTTTTATGATCGAAAAGAGTACGGCTGTTACGTCGTCACAGTAGTGTTGGAGCTTGGAGCGAATTGAACAATTTCGAGCACAACCGGGGTGTTAGCTGGAATCGAGCCGCTTCCGGTCGGGACGGTAATGGACAGTGACCCGACGCCGGTAGCTCCTGGGGTGTACGTCGATATCCCTTCCATTTGCAAAACGCCGTTAATGTACACGTTAAAGTAGCTATTGTTAGTTGCCAATGCTGGCAGCTGTGTCGCTTGGCTGCCGTCGTCTTGCAAAAAGCTGGCTGCGTCGATCGTTAAGGTTGCTCCTTCTGCTGTTTCAGCTGTTGTGATGTAAAAAAATCTTGCGACGTCTGGTGCAACCTCTGTCGTGGTAGTAGCGGCGACAAACAATTTAATTAATTGCAAAGCCATACAATCTCCCCTTCTCCATTTTGTGTTTAACATGCTGTGGCCCCGAAGCTGAGCCAATTATCATCCGTTCTTTTTAGTATCTGGAACTCTGTTGGCAATCAGCCGGTGCCATAGGTTCATTTTATTGTATGGATTAATTACAGAGGATGGCTCGGCGATTGCCGTAATGGGAGAAAAATGATGTTTTTGCCCTGCTATACCAGCCTGTTTTACCAGTGAATTTGAATTATGAAACAAACATTTTAAACGAATTTGGTCGTTTTATGATCCTGTTATAATAGACGGAATTAAGTGGAATATAGTGATTTTTTACTACCGTTCATTAACCTGCCATTTTGTTTGCTATTCACTTTGAAGATGGGAGGTGAATATACTAATGCAAAATATCTTGCGGAGTGAAATGATCACGAAACAATATGGTGTGTTTGGGTGAGCAAACGAATGAAACGGACATCTTCAACAGCAAAACATGTGATTGCTGCTTCCAAAGTATACGATTGGACCCATGCTGTACTGACCATTCCCCTCCGTGTGGCGCTCCACTTCCCTCCGCGTGTCTTGCAGGCGGAAACGTACCAGTATAACACCATATCAGACGGAGTGAAAACCGTCTATACAGACGGCGATGAACTGAGAGAGTACGGCGACCGCGGTATTTTAGATCCGAAACATGTATCATGGATCAACTTGTTTATTAATGGGGTGCTGCAACCGGAAAAACTGTATGAGGTGGAAAAGGGGAAACTGACGTTGAAAACAGCCGAGCCGCCGCCAAAAGGTGCGCCGATTATTCTTCAATTTATTACCATTAAAATGGGCTTCTAAATTTTTTTGCCCCTCCAGCTGCGGATTTGGTTCTTAGAAAAGAGTGTTTTCAACAATGGTGAAGCCTTGGAGAGAGCTCCAAGGCTTGGCTCGTCATCCCCTGAAATATTGTTCGATAAAATCTTTAACAAGAGGAGAGAGTTCGTTTGGCAATTCATGAAAAGGGAAGAATTTCACTTCCAGCGATTCTTCCCCGTCTTCTTTCAGTTCTCCACCGCGGATATCACGGGTGAGATAAACAACAGTGACTGGGTAATATTGATCTCCATTAGGCAGCCGAACAAAATATTTTTTTCCAGAAAACACATCGACTAGTTCCAGTTTGCCGATTTCCAGCCCTGTTTCTTCCCACACTTCCCGCCGGGCTGCTTCTTCTGCGGACTCCCCCAACTCCAACAAACCGCCGGGCAGTCCCCATAAGCCGTCGCGGCGTTTCTGCAATAAAATCCGCCCGCATTCATCGGTGACAGCGACCCCGGCTCCCGCCAAGATGATCGGCCGGGTTCCAATGATTTTTCGCAGTTCTTCAATGTATCCCATGTGCACGCTCCTTTCATGGCCATCGATGGCATAGTATATGTTTGGTCGCTGACAATGGCCGCGGCGGTTGATAGAAAGCGAAACGAAATCGCTCGTTTGATGGCGGCCAAACGGGTGCGTTTAGCCCCGTTTGTTCTGAATGATGCCGTTTAGAGACATGCGGCCGTGGACGGTTCTCTTCATTGATTTTTCAAACGAAAATATAGTATGCTGATAGCGCAGCGATGATGAATGTGGAGGGATGAGGGCAATGTCAATGGCTTACGAAGACTATATGCGCCAACTCGTGCAGCCGATGCGCGATGAACTTGTCCGCGCCGGTTTCCGCGAATTGCGCACAAGCGAAGAAGTCGAGCAGTTTATGAAACAAGTGGAAGGAACGACGTTTGTTTTTGTCAACTCAGTGTGCGGCTGCGCCGCTGGATTGGCGCGCCCCGCGGCGACGCAGGCGGTGTTGCGGAGCGAGAAAAAGCCGGACCATTTGGTGACGGTGTTCGCTGGCCAGGATAAGGAAGCGACAGCGAAAATGCGCGAGTACTTTGTCGGTTATCCGCCGTCTTCGCCGTCGATGGCGCTCTTAAAGGGGAAAGAAGTCGTTCACTTCATTCCGCGCGAAGACATCGAGTTTCACTCGATGGAGGACGTGATGGAAAATATTTTGGCTGCGTTTGACAAATATTGCGGCTGATGCGGTGCGAGCGAGGAGCGAACCGCTTGCGTTGATTCGCTTTCGTTCCGCATACAACGGCGCGTTGGCGGGAACGATAAGGGCGGAGGTGATCGGGCGTGCCGAAGCGGAAAAAAGATCGTTCGAAAACGGGCGTCAGCGCCCCAGATGTTCGAGGGCAAGGCACGACGGAGACGGAGACAGGCGCGTTCGAGCTTGACTCTGCCCGCAAAAAAACAAAAATCGATTAAAAAGGAGCTCCCGATGCGGGGCTCCTTTTGTCGTTTTCATGCGCAAACTCCCTTCGCATCCAACAGAATGCCAAGGGAGCTGGATGGATCGCCAAGAGCGTTTAGGCGTTGGCGATACAACTATAAATAAAGTAAAGCAATGTAATGAGGCTGGCCGCAAAAAAGATCGTGTTCATGTTTCATTTTTCCCGCCTTTCTGTCTATATTTTCGCTGAGAATCTATGATACACTATTCATGTGAACTACCCCCACTTCGCTTTGCTTGAAGTGGGAGCTTCTCAGTTCCACGACGAAAGCATTCTTTCGTCTCCCTGAGCGTGACTTCGGGTCGTCCCAACCCTAGGCATCCGACGATTCGGAGTTCTTTCGCGCCTTGGATATTTTACGCATGGAAGGCTTTGCTTGGTTTTCGCATTGGATATTCTCCATGCAACCCCCTATATCCAGTTCACAAAGAACATGATATACCTTGATTTTATCATGTGTTTTGGCTGACGCCAACCGACATCCATTTGTCGCTGATCGCTGGGCTGCAACCTTCACGCGGTTGAAGCGGGTGTCTTCTTTCGGAACTATGATAAAAGTATATACCAACAAAAGCAAAAAGAAAATGCAGTTTTTGTCTTGTCAAGGGAGAGGAAGACGAAATGAAAAAAGCGAAACGAATGAACGCGTTTTCGGCATCGATTTTCGCCGAGTTGACGGCGTATCGTCAAAAGCAGCGCCACCTTCATGACGAGTGGATCGACTTGAGCGTTGGCAGCCCGGATTTGCCCCCGGCGCCGTTTGTGCGTGAGGCGATCGCCCGCTACGCCAACGAGCCGAATGCGTACGGCTACACATTAAAGGGCATTCGCGAGTTTCATGAAGCGGTCGCCGATTATTATCGGACGGCGCATGGCGTTGTGCTCGATCCAGAGACGGAAGTGACGTACGTGATCGGGTCACAAGACGGGCTCGTTCATTTGCCGATGGTGTTCGCTGACCCGGGGGATGTCATTCTATTGCCGGATCCCGGGTACCCGGCGTATGCGGCGGGGGTGGCGATGGCGGAAGCGATGCCGTATTTTCTGCCGCTGAGGGAGGAAAACAGCTTTTTGCCGGATTTGCGTGCGATCCCGGAGGACATCGCCAAACGGGCGGCGATCATGTTTCTTAACTTTCCAGGGAATCCGGTGCCCGCCGTAGCGACAGAATCATTTTATCGCGAAGTGGTTGAGTTTGCGAAGCGGTACGATATCCTCGTTGTTTCCGATTTTGCTTACGGCGAGCTGTATTATGACGGAAACAAACCGGTGAGTTTTCTTTCTGTTCCAGGCGCAAAGGACGTTGGCGTGGAGATCAATTCGTTGTCAAAAAGCTACAACATGGCCGGCTGCCGGGTCGGCTACTTATGCGGAAATGCCGAGGTGATTCGTGCGTTTGCCGAGTTCAAGTCCAATTTGGATTACGGCATTTTTTGGCCGCTGCAAAAAGCGGCCGCGGAAGTGCTCCGCCATGGCGCCGGCTTTTGCGCCCAGAGCCGCATGATGTATCAAGCGCGCCGCGATGTGCTCGTGGATGGACTCGCTGACATCGGTTGGACGGTTGACCGTCCGCAAGCCGGCATGTTCGTGTGGGCGAAAATTCCGGACGGATGGACGTCGCTTTCGTTTGCGAAGGCGCTCATCGACCAAGCCGGCGTCGTTGTGACGCCTGGGCACGCGTTTGGGCCGAGCGGCGAAGGGTATGTGCGCATCGCCCTTGTCCAGCCGGAAGAAGTGTTGCGCCGGGCGGTCGCAAAATTAAAAGCGACCGGCTTGTTCGCGTCTCCGGCCGCTGATCGGCGGTAGCGGGAGGTGAAGGCGATGAAGCTGCCGTCTTGGCTTCGAAAAACGCTTGTTGCCGCCATTACCGTCTGCACGTTTGGACTCGTCACACCGCCCGCTTCGCTGCTCGCGGCCAAAGATCCGCCGTCAGATGATGCATCGTCTTCCGACTGGCAGCACAGTCCAACAAGTCGTGCCGAGGAAGCGGTTTCGTTGACGCGAGCTCAATTCATTGAGCGGACGATGGAAAAGGCCGTTGCCCAGTCCCATGAAAAATTCGGCCGCAAAATCGCTCCGGTCATTGAAGATGAGTTTCGCGCCGTCATTTTGCCGCGCATGGAAGAAGTGATCGCCGAGCTTGCCGATCGTTATCCGGAAGAGGAGCTCCGCTATTTGGCTGTTTCGGAAAATCCGTCTGGCAGGCAAGGAGAACGCATTTTCCATATTTACCGCGCCGATACGGGAGAAGATGTCATTCGCTTCCACGTCCGCCGCGAACATCCGCCGCAAGACGGATATTGGTTTCAGTTTCACTATCATACATGCGATGATGGGTTTCAAGCCCATCATGAACTCGGGAAAATCTACTGGTCAAAAAATACGCCGCCGAACTGGCGGACGTAGCAGGCCGCGGTTCTTTCCTTATTTTGCGCGTTTTTTCCCGCTTCGTTCTATGATATGATTTTCATAGATTGAAAGAAGCGGGGGAACCACGATGAAACGGCTGTTCACTAGTTTGTTGGCGGCGCTGTTCGCCGTTCCGCTTCTATCGTTCTCACCGTATCCGGCTGCCCATGGCGTGCTGCTTGAAGAAAGCAGCCTTGGTCTTAGGGGTGTTCCGTCTCATGATGTGCTTGGCCGCATCATCATCGTGCCGGAGACGGAGTTTTCCGCCTCTGAAGCGAATGAAATGATCCGGACGCTCGCCCGCATTGATCGCACGATTTTAGAGCAGGCGGCGGACCACCATATTTACATCCAACTGTTGACCGGCCCGATCACCGATGAGCCGACGGCCCGCCATTTGCGCGGAAAAACGCCGCGCGGTTATATGCCGGGTTCGAAAACATGGGATGACGTGCCGGGCATCGGTGGGTCGCATTTAGTGCTTGTCCGCCTCGGCCATAGCGAAAAAGGAAAAGGGCATGGCTCGGTCAATTTGGAGCTGCATGAGTTTGCTCATTCGCTCGATTACATCGTATTTGACCGCATTCATGAAACGGACGAATTTCAAGCGATTTGGCGGGAGGAGGCGCCGCGGCTCTTTCCTGGCGAATATTATTTTTTGACTTATCCGGAAGAGTATTTTGCCGAGTCGTTTGCCTATTATTATGCAAGCGACAAGACGCGGCAAACGTTGCGGGCGGCAGCGCCGAGAACATATGCGTTGATCCGCGGATTGGCGGAACGGGCCTCGTAAAAGGCTCGTTTTTTTATGGACAAGTGGTTCACCATGCGTTGCTTTATGGTATGATAGAGCGTGAGGTGAGAACATTGCGGCAATATTTGCAGCTTTTGGAGGATATTTTGGAAAACGGCGTCGAAAAAGAAGACCGCACGGGCGTCGGCACGCTGTCGGTGTTCGGCCGCCAGCTCCGCTTCAACTTGCAAGATGGATTTCCGCTCGTGACAACGAAAAAATTGCATATCCGCTCCATCATTTATGAACTGCTTTGGTTTTTAAAAGGCGATACGAACGTCCGCTATTTGCAGGAGAATGGCGTGACGATTTGGGACGAGTGGGCGGACGAAAACGGCGATCTCGGCCCGATTTACGGCGCGCAATGGCGCTCATGGAAAGGGGCGGACGGGAAAACAATCGACCAGATCGCGTGGGTCGTCGAGGAGATCAAACGAAATCCGAATTCACGCCGGTTGCTTGTGAGCGCTTGGAACGTAGCGGAATTAGACGAGATGAAGCTGCCGCCGTGCCATTATGCCTTTCAGTTTTATGTCGCGAACGGTCGGTTGTCGTGCATGTGGCAGCAGCGCTCCGTTGATACGTTTTTAGGGCTGCCGTTTAACATTGCCAGCTACGCGCTGTTGACGCATATGATCGCCCAGCAATGCGATCTCGATGTCGGCGAACTCATTTTCACCGGCGGTGATGTCCATTTGTACAAAAACCATCTCGAACAGGCGAAACTGCAGCTGACGCGCGAGCCGCGCCCGCTGCCGAAGCTCGTGATCAAACGGAAGCCGCCGTCCATTTTCGATTACGAATACGACGATTTTGAAATTGTCGGCTACAACCCGCATCCGACGATTAAAGCACCGGTGGCTGTGTAAAGGAGAGGACGCGATGATTTCGCACATTGTGGCAATGGATGAAAACCGGGTGATCGGCAAAGACAACCGCTTGCCTTGGCATTTGCCGGCCGATTTGGCGTATTTTAAACGGGTGACAATGGGCCATGCCATCGTGATGGGGCGCAAGACGTTTGAAGCGATCGGCCGGCCGCTTCCCGGCCGCGATAACGTCGTTGTCACGCGCAACCGCTCGTTTCGTCCGGAAGGCTGCCTTGTGCTTCATTCGCTCGAGGAAGTCAAGCAATGGATCGCATCGCGCGCTGATGAAGTGTTTATCATCGGCGGGGCCGAACTGTTTCGGGCGACGATGCCGATTGTCGACCGGCTGTATGTGACAAAAATTTTTGCTTCCTTCCCCGGCGATACGTTTTATCCGCCCATTTCTGACGATGAATGGGAAATCGTTTCCTATACGCCAGGAGGGAAAGATGAAAAGAATCCGTATGAACACGCCTTTATCATTTATGAGCGGAAAAAGGCGAAATAGATGGGACACGGGCATGGATATGCGTTTGTCGTTGGCGTACGAAACGTTTGCGAGACGCCCCCAAAAACGGGGCGTCTTTTTGTTTGAGATCGGAACATTTTGAAAACGTGTTTCTGCATAGAAGCGGGGCGAAAAAGGAACGATAATCAATAGAACCACAATGGAAATGGAGGAAGACGATGAAACATATCGTTCCGTTTGTCGTCAAGCTCGCTGCTTGGAGCGTCGTCTTGTTTTCGATGTTTACGATCTTCGATGCCCCGCTTTCCTTGATTTCACTCATGACGATCGTGACGGCGCTTGTTTCTTATATGATCGGCGATCTGTTCGTGTTGCCGCGCGTCGGCCATTTTGTCGCTGCCGCTCTTGACGTGCCGCTTTCCTTTTTGCTTATTTGGCCGGTCAGCTTTGCCCTCATTGCCCCGTCCGTCAACATGGCATACGGCGCGTTTTTCAGCGCCTTGGCGATCGGGGCGGTTGAAGCGTTTTTCCATTTGTATATGGAAAACCATGTGCACGAAGAAGCAAGACGGGAAGAAGCGCACCGCTGGTATGATGAAGGAAGATGGGCGACGGAATTTGCCGAGGAAGAAGAGTTCAAAAAAGAGGACGACCGGGCATAGCGCCGGTCGTTTTTTCTGTCCGCTTGCGCATGAAGAAGTAGTTCGCCGTACATATGCTGCACAATTCGCCGCGTTGCCGTCTGGCAGGACGGCTAGAGAGAGGTTTCGAGCAGGAAGGACGGCGCTCATCGGATGGCGTCAGTCCAAAAGCGTGAATCCGGTCGGCGGAAGCGTCCGGTAAAGCGGGATAATCGCGATGATCGCGAGCCAGCCCATCTTCACTCAAAAACTTTTCGAAAATTCCCTTTTCTTTTTGCGGATTTGTGATATAATCTACAAATCAAAGACAACTTAGAAAAGAAAGGGAACGAGAGCATGGAACAACAGCTGAAACGGAAGCAAGGGGCGGTATACGTCGAGGACATTTTGATCGCGTATCATACGCTGAAGGATGTTGTTTTCCATACGCCGCTGCAAAAAAATCCGCTGTTATCCGAGCGCTACGAGTGCAATGTCTACTTAAAGCGCGAGGATTTGCAAGTCGTGCGTTCGTTTAAGTTGCGCGGGGCGTACAACCGGATGAAGCATTTAACCGATGAGGAGCGGAGAAACGGGGTGGTATGCGCCAGCGCCGGCAACCATGCCCAAGGGGTGGCCTATTCATGCCGGGCGCTTGGCGTGCACGGGAAAATTTATATGCCGGCGACGACGCCTCGGCAAAAAGTGTCGCAAGTGCAGCTGTTTGGCAAAGACATGGTCGAGATCGTGCTTGTCGGCGACACGTTTGACGATTCATACAACGAAGCGGTGAAGTGCGCCGAGGCGGAAGGGCGGACGTTCATCCATCCGTTTGATGATGAATACGTCATTGCCGGACAGGGGACGATTGGCGTCGAGGTGTTAAACGACTGTGATGAACCGATCGACTTTTTGTTCGCCAGCATCGGCGGCGGGGGATTGATGGCCGGACTAGGGACGTATGTGAAAAGCATTTCTCCGTCCACCAAAGTCATCGGGGTCGAGCCGGCTGGCGCCCCATCGATGAAAGCGGCGCTCGAGCGCGGACATGTGGTGACGCTCGATGAAATCGACAAGTTCGTTGACGGCGCTGCCGTCAAGACGGTCGGGGAAAAGACATTCGCCTTATGCCGCGGGGTGCTTGATGACATCGTCGTCGTTCCGGAAGGAAAAGTATGCACGACGATTTTGGAGCTGTACAACGAAAACGCCATTGTCGCTGAACCGGCAGGGGCGCTGCCGATCGCCGCGCTTGATTTTTACAAGGAACAAATCCGAGGCAAAACAGTCGTCTGCGTCATAAGCGGCGGCAACAACGACATCGACCGGATGCAGGAAATCAAAGAGCGTTCGATGATTTACGAAGGACTGCAGCACTATTTCATCGTCAACTTCCCGCAGCGGGCTGGGGCGTTGCGTGAGTTTTTGGATGAAGTGCTTGGGCCGACCGATGACATCACCCGGTTTGAATACACGAAGAAAAACAACAAAGAAAGCGGACCGGCGCTTGTGGGCATCGAGCTGAAACGGCGCGAAGACTACGCGCCGCTCATCGAGCGGATGAAGAAAAAAGGCTTCCCGTTCCAAGAAGTGAACAAAGACCCGAACTTGTTCCATTTATTGATCTAACGAAAAAAGACGAAAAAAGTCGGAACAAATTCGCCGCATTCCGACATACTTTTTCACCGGATTGGTGTATAATAAAAGTAAATCGGTGAAAAAGAGGATTGATATTTTGCTATTCAAAAGCCTCGAGTTTCAAAACGCGTATGGGCAGAAGGTCAAGATTATCGAAATTCCAGTATTGGAGGAAGAGAATACGTACCGATTCATGGTCCAACTGCGCTTGGAGGCGTTTATTGCAAAAGTGTATCGGTCGAGAACAAACCGTTCCGTTTACTCGTTCCGCGAACATTTGAAGAAAGTGCTGAAATGGCCGGTATATGAACAGATCTTTAAAGAAACGGCGTTAAAGCATAATGCATGACTGTTGTTGTTTTGCCCTTGGCGGCAAAACAACTTTTTTTCTGCCGGTATCGTTCATAATGGGCGATGTTCCTGCTTGGGGATGAGCCAAGCTTGCTCATGGACGTTTTTAGGTAGGATTTTTGCCGGTTTCATTATATAATGGAAACGAGATCATCAGTATTAGGAGTGAGCGAATGAAACCAATCAAAATTGTAACCGACTCAACGGTCGATGTGCCGTTTTCGGTGCTTGCCGAGCACGGCGTTGAAGTCGTTCCGCTTCATTTGACATAAGCCGATCGCCGCTCTGGTTGACGGGCTGTATACGCCGGTTGCCCAGGTTCGCAGCTTTTCGCAAGCGGTGTCCCATTTGGCGGGCCGTCTTGTCGAGGAACAAGGGGCCAAACGGGTAGAGAAAATCGCCATCGCCCATGCCGATGCTCCTCGGTGGGCGGAGCGGCTCAAGGAAGCGGTGACAGACATCATCGGCTATTCACCGATTGACATCGTTGAAACAACGACGGTCATTTCCATTCACACCGATCCTGGGGCGTTGGCGCTCATGTACTACACGGAGGAAGCGGCGCTTGATGAATAAACGCCGTTGTTGTGCGGCATCAACATATTTTTGTCGAAAAGGAAGGATCCATCGATGTGGAAACGAATCGCGCTTTTTCTCGTTGTTCTTTTGCTGGCGGCGTGCGGAAAAACGATTCCGGACGCCAAAAACTGGCCGGTGGAGGACTTTACGTTTGTCGATCAGACGGGCAAGCCGTTTGGGCTTCGCGACTTAAAAGGAAAAGTGTGGGTCGCCGATTTTATTTTTACAAATTGCGAAACGGTTTGTCCGCCGATGACGGCCCATATGGCGAAATTAAAACAAATGGCAAAGAAAGAAGGACTGGATGTCGAGTTTGTCTCCTTCAGCGTTGATCCGGAAGTCGACACGCCCGAAAAACTGGCGGCGTATGCGAAACAATTTACAGACGACCTATCAAACTGGCATTTGCTTACCGGATACAGCCCGGCCGAAATTAGCGAGCTGGCGCAAAAAAGCTTTAAAACGATCGTGCAAAAGCCAGCCAATGACGATCAAGTCGTGCATGGCACCAGCTTTTATTTGGTCGGGCCGGACGGAAAAGTGGTTCAGACGTACAGCGGCGTGCAAGATGTGCCGTACGAAACGATTTTAGAGCATATCAAAATCGTGCAGTCGTCGCAATGAGGCAAAAACGGCTACCGCCTTTTTGCCTTCTTTTCGTCTTTCCCCTTGTTGCGGCAAAAGGCAGGTGTCAAACAATGAGACGGTGGGGATGGTTGTTGTGCTGCTGGCTGCTCGCCGGATGCGTGTCGCTTTCGGCGGGCGGAAAGCCGGAGCGCCCGCATGAAGCCGCCGTCAAGCAGACGGAAGCAAAGCCGCTTCCGAAAGATATACATTTGGTCGCTTTGGGCGATTCGTTGACGGAAGGAGTCGGGGATGGCGAAGGGAAAGGGGGCTATGTTGGCCGCCTTGTCCCGCTCCTTTCGGCAGAAGACGGAGTGCGGACGGTCACCGTGACGAATTTAGGAAAACGCGGCCGGCGCATTGTGGAGCTCAAGCCAGTCATCAAGGCGCATGAAAGGGAAATCAGCCAAGCGGATCTCGTCCTTGTCACGATCGGCGGCAATGATGTGATGAATGTCGTCCGTTCACATTTTTTTGATTTGTCGCACGAACGGTTTTTGAAAGAGGCAAAGGCATTTGCCTCTCGATTGGACCATCTCATTCTATCATTGCGCACGGTGAACCCCGATGCCGTCGTTGTGCTCGTCGGCTTATACAACCCGTTTTCGAGCACGTTGCCGAACATTCCGGAAATCGATGATGTCATCGCTGAGTGGAACAGCGCCAGCCTGGCAGTGCTTTCACGGTATGAGCGAACGATTTTTGTCGATATCCAAGACATTTTTGCTGACCGCGATGATTTGCTCTACCGCGATGAGTTTCATCCGAATGCCGCAGGATACGAACAGATGGCCATACGGGTGTATGAAGCGTTAAAGGAACGAAAAGAATGGTGGATAGGGAGATTGCTGCAATGAATTGGAAACGAGCGTTTTGGATGTTGGCGACTGTCAACGCGGCGGTCATTGTTTTAGCCGCCGCCTGGTTGTTTAAGCCGTCTCCGCCGGTGAAACGGCCGGCGCACCCGGATGTCGAAGGAGCCTCATTTACTGTTTACTCGAAGAAAGCGCATTTGAACGCCGTCATTAACGATTATTTGGTGAAAAAAACGAAAGGCCATCCGCTGCAATACCGCGTTTGGCTCGCCGATCGCGTCTATGTTTCAAGCGAAATCCCCATTTTAGGCCGCTCGGTCGAACTTGTCGTCTCGTTTGTGCCCAAAGTAATCAAAGGAGGGAATGTCGAGCTCACGGAGCCGACGATTTCGCTCGGCGACTGGAAGCTGCCAGTGACGTATGTGCTTCGCTACTTACAAAAGCACGCCCCGCTGCCGGATGAAGTGGCGATTGACCCGGAGCACACCCGCGTCTACGTCGCGCTCACGGACATTCGCTTTGGCAACGGTTATCAGGTGGCGGCAAAAAAAATCGATTTGGCCGCCGATGAGATCGTGTTTACCTTAACAATTCCGACGAAGCAGCACCAGTAAAAAAGACTGTCCGCGTGTGCAGGACAGTCTTTTTTGCGGTTAGGAGCTTCTTTGTCACCCGCTTTTCCGATGCTTCAGATGAGACGGAGCCCTTTTGGATAAAAGTTTTTCACCGTTCCTTTCACTTCTTTCCCCCAGGCGAACGGAAATCCATCCACGGCCACAAGCAGCCAACCGCGGTCGCCGCCGGTGGAAAGCGTCTCGCCGCGCCAATATTGGACGATTTCGCGGCTCGCGCTCGATAGGTCAAGCACATGTTTCGCTTCCTCTGTCCGCAACGCCAAGGCAAGGGCATGGTTCGGCTCAAACCGCTCTTTTTTCACATCCCCTAAGTGCAACCCGGCGCGGACGATTTTCAAACCGGACAAATCCGGGCAACGCTCGGGCAACACAGTCAAATGGGCGCCAAATGACACGAACGTGCCGTCTCGCTCTGTCCGCAATGCCTCTTGTTCAAACTGGCGATACAGGCGGATAGCGGCTTTTGGCGCGCTCGATTTCGCCCACCGCCCTCGCCAAGGTGAGGTGGGCCGCTGTTTTTGCAGTTTGGCGACAAAATGCCCTTCCCCTTTCAGACGGTGCGGCCAAAGGCGGGCGGTGTGTACGAGATCGGATCGATTGGTTTTCGTCCATTCCGGCCGCCCTGGCTCGATGCCGCCGATTTTCGCAATGGGTAACAACTGCAAATCCTCGTACGTCTCAAGCAGCCATTCAATCGTTTGTTCGTTTTCCTCCGGAGAGAACGTGCACGTGGAATAGACGAGAATGCCGCCTTCTTTCAGCATCGCATAGGCGCTTTCCAAAATGCGCCGCTGTCTGGCCGCACATTCTTCCACATAAGCCGGGCTCCAAAACGAAGCGGCCTCTTCATCCTTGCGAAACATGCCTTCGCCGGAACAGGGGGCGTCGACTAAAATTTTGTCAAAAAAGCCCGGAAACTGCTCGGCAAGCGCCTCGGGAGTTTCATTGACGACAACGGTGTTCGTCAAGCCGAACCGTTCGACGTTCTCTGCGAGCGCTTTGACCCGTTTCGGGTGGATTTCGTTGGCGACAAGCAGCCCTTTGTTTTCCATCATCGCTCCAAGCTGGGTCGTTTTCCCGCCAGGGGCGGCGCACAAGTCAAGCACCCTCTCCCCAGGGGCGGGACGCAGCGCTTCGGCGACCGCCATCGCGCTCGGTTCTTGAATGTAATACAGGCCGGCCGTATGGTACGGATGCTTTCCCGGCTGTTCGTCCGGCTCATAATAAAACCCGGTCGGGCAAAACGGCACCGGGGAAAGGGAAAAGGGCGCCGTTTTTGCCCATGCGCCCGGGTCGGTTTTCAACGGATTGACGCGCAAGCCGTTGATTTTTTCGTTTTCATAAACAGCGAAAAACTCGTCTGCTTCTTCATCAAGCAGCTTCTTCATTTTCGCGACAAATGCTTCCGGCAATCTCAACGCAGCAAACTCCTTTCTCCGTCCGTCGTCATGAGCGTTTGCCTGGCCATTTCACTTTTGGCTCCGTTTTGTTCAAGATGCGTTGAATGTTGGCGCGATGACGATAAAAGATAAACGAAGCCAGCAACAACACCGCCACCGTCAATGGAATGTCGTCCGTGAAAAAGACGGTGTACACGACCGCATACAGCGCCGCGGCCATCGATGACAGGGAGACGTAGCGTGAAACAGCCAAGACGACAAGAAACACGGCGATGAGCGACAAAAAGAACAACGGCGAATAAAACAGCATCACCCCGCCCGATGTCGCCACCGCCTTGCCGCCGCGGAATTTGGCGAACACCGGATACATATGGCCGACTACGGCGATCGCCCCGGCCAAAAGCGGATGCACGGGGACGGAAAAAAGCATCGGCAAGCTCGCCGCCAGCGTCCCTTTTAGCATATCGCCGACAATGACGATCGTTCCCGCTTTCGCCCCAAGCACGCGGAACGTGTTTGTTCCCCCAAGATTGCCGCTCCCGTGTTCGCGGATGTCGATCCCGTAGCCGATTTTCCCGACAAGAAGGCCAAACGGAATCGAGCCGAGAAGATAAGCAAGAAGCAAAATGAGTGCGGTCATCGAATCAAACACCCTTTACTCAACAAGTTTGTGCATGTTTCTATTTTAACATGCATGAGCGAAAACGGTAGACAGGAATTTTGCATTTCAAGGACATAGCCGCTAAACTGAAAAGAAGAAACGGGCTGTCGGAAAGTCCGTCCGACCCCGGACAGATGAGAAAGGAGCGACCATGATGAAAACGACGGTTGTATGGAACGGAAACATGTCATTCAGCGGCCAAAGCGCTTCCGGTGTGGTGATTCCGATCGACGCCGCGAAAGACGTCGGCGGCAACGATTCAGGCGCTCGGCCGATGGAGCTTTTGCTTCACGCCTTAGCCGGCTGCACCGGCATTGACATCGTTTTGATCTTGCGGAAAATGCGGCTTGATGTCCGCGCGTTTTCGATGGAAGTCGAAGGAACGCGCGCCGATGACCACCCAAAGCGGTTTACAGAGATTCATATTCATTACGCGCTCGAAGGCGATTTGCCGGAAGACAAGGTCGTCCGCGCCATTCGGTTGTCAAAAGAAAAATATTGTTCCGTTTCCCATTCGTTAAATGCCGCCATTACAGCGAGCTATTCGATCAACGGCGTGCGCGGGAAGGAGACGATCTAACAAGGAGAAGGGCTTGACGTTCATGGCCGTTTCGCGTGGCATAGCGTCGAATGACAATACGATGAAAAAGGTGTTCCGATCGTTTGCGGAACACCTTTTTTGTGTTAGAACGGATAACGGCGATCAGTCGTTTGGATGGACACCCTGCCGATCCGCTTTCCTTCGAGTTATGCCCGATAGGCGGCGCGCAAAAAAACTTTGTCCTCATACTTGACACATCTCTTTTAATTGTTATAATTTTTAACATAAATACGTTATATTTTATTACACAAGAAACGGTTGAGGGGGGCGGCGGGAAACATGAAAAAAATTGAAGCGATCATCCGGCCGGAAAACGACCGGTCATGCGTCGTTGTTCATCACCCAACTGCTTGGCGCGTTGACAGTCATCGTTTGGGGCTTCGTCAGCGGTGCGCTCATCGCGAATGTGTGCGACAGCACGGTCGGGCTCCGGGCGACAGAGCGTGAGGAAGAAGAAGGTCTCGATATGGCGTACCACGGCATTCCGGCTTACAATGAACTCGAGCGGTTTGCCGATCTCCCGGGCGGGTTGTACGATTTTGAGGAGACGACCGGCATTCGCGTTGCTCCGTTAAACAAGAAAAACGCGGTCGGTTGAACGCTCTCCCACCTACGCTTGTGCTTCGAGGTGGGAGATTCTTGGGAACACCCGCCCCACGGCAGGCTGTCCACCGAGCTAAAAGGGAAAGGCTGTCCGATCAACAGACTCTATCGGGCGGTCTTTTTTGTTTCTGTTGTTCTCAACAGTCAGTTGTGAATTTACAAAATATTTACGAGAAATCATCCTTTCTGCTCTATCATTGTACTGACTCGCAAGGATATAATGGGAGTGAACGAGAAGGCGAGAGAAAGGGGAACCGGGAATGAAGAATTCCAAACGATGGGGAAGACGGGTGCTATCCGCATTGGCTGCTGCAGCGGTGCTGGCCGCGGCTCCAGTTGGGGCGGCAGGGAACGGGAAAAGCAAGGGGAAGCCGCCTGCTTCTTCGCACCGTTATATTGAGGTGCAGCTGTTAGGCATTAACGACTTCCACGGCCAGTTGAATGTGACGAGAAAAGTCGGCGGGCGGGAAGTTGGACGGGCTGATTATTTAGCCGCTTATTTGAAACAGCGGGAGGCGGAAAACAAAAATACGCTGCTCGTCCATGCCGGCGATGCGGTTGGCGCCAGCCCGCCGGTATCGGCGCTGCTAGAGGACGAGCCGACGATCGAAGTGCTCAATAAGCTCGGCTTTGACGTCGGCACCCTTGGCAACCATGAGTTTGATGAAGGAGTAGCGGAAATGCTCCGCTTGATCCATGGCGGATATCACCCGGCGACCGGCGATTTCGCCGGAGCAGATTTTCCGTACGTGAGCGCCAACGTCGTTGATGCGCAAACGGGAAAGCCGATTCTCCCGCCATATGTGATTAAGCGGGTCAACGGCATGCCGATCGGATTGATCGGCGTCACGCTCACGGAAACACCAACGATTGTGACGCCAAGCGGCGTCGCGGGAGTCAAGTTCATCGATGAAGCAACAGCGATTAACAAAGCGGTCCGGGAACTGAAGAAAAAAGGGGTGCAAACGATCGTCGTTCTCGCCCATAACCCAGGCGTATCCAATCCGGATGGGACAAACGCAAGCGGGGAAATTGTCGATATCGCCAAAAATGTCGATGATGAAGTCGATGTGATTTTCGCCGGTCATAACCATGCCTATTTAAATGCGGTTGTGGACGGCAAGCTGCTCGTTCAGTCGTATTCGTACGGCACGGCGTTTTCTGATGTCGATTTGAAAATCGACCCGCGTACGAAAGACGTCGTCGCCAAAAAAGCGGAGATCGTGACGACCTATCATGACGGCATCACTCCGGACCCGGAAATCCGTGCCCTCGTCGAAAAATATGAAGCGAAAGTGGCGCCGCTTGTCAATCAAGTCGTCGGCACAGCAGCCGAAACGATCACCGATGAACAAAACGAAAGCGGCGAGTCCGCCTTGGGCAATTTGATCGCCGATGCCCAGCGGGCGGCGATGAAAACCGATTTTGCCTTTATGAACCCGGGCGGCATTCGCGCCGATATTGAACAAGGCGAAGTGACGTGGGGCGAATTGTACAACGTTCAGCCGTTCAACAACCAGCTCGTGAAAATGACGCTCACCGGCGCGCAAATCCGCCAGCTTTTGAATCAACAATGGCAGCCAACCCAAACGCGCATGCTGCAAATCTCCGGCCTCCGCTATACATGGAGCGCCAGCAAGCCGGTCGGAGAAAAAGTCATTGACATTCAGCTTCCTGACGGCACACCGCTAAAACCGGACGCCGAGTACACGGTGACAGTCAACAGCTTCCTCGCCGACGGCGGCGATGGGTTCACGGTGTTGACGCATGGGACAAACCGCGAGGTCGGCCCGGTCGATTTGGATGCCCTTGTCTCGTATATTCGCGGTCTTGAGCAACCGTTCTCAGCACGGATCGAGGGGCGGATCAACCGGCTTCCGTAACAGGTGTTGACCGAGGAAAAAGGATGGAAGGGCGAACGGTCGCTTATCTAATGAAGAAGGTGTCCCCAAAAGACTCGGGACACCTTTTCTTTACTCCTAATGGGCGGGCTTGCAGCCGCTTGTGCTTGGACGATCGAAAAAAGATCGTTCAAGAGAGTTTTTCCGCAGATCAAGATGCTTTTTGCTCGAACAGCTTGATGATCTCCACGATCACTTCGGCCGCTTTCACCATATTGTCGGCGGAAATGTATTCGTAGCGGCCGTGGAAGTTTTCGCCGCCGGCGAAAAGGTTCGGCGTCGGCAGCCCCATGTAGGAGAGCTGCGACCCGTCTGTACCGCCGCGGATCGGTTTCACCTTTGGTTCAATGCCCAAGTTCGTCATCGCTTCGTGGGCGATGTCAACAATGTGGCGCACCGGCTCGATTTTTTCGCGCATGTTGTAATATTGGTCGTTGATTTCGAGAGTGATTCGGTCGTTTCCATATTTTTGCGCAAGCGAAGCCGCGATCTCTTTCATTTTCGCTTTGCGAGCCTCAAACTGTTCGCGGTCAAAGTCGCGGATGATGTAATGAAGCTTCGTTTCCTCTACACTGCCTTGGAACGAAAGCAAATGGTAAAACCCTTCATATCCTTCCGTATGCTCAGGCGCCTCATGGGCTGGCAACTGCTGCTCGAACTCCATGGCGATTTTGATCGAGTTGATCATTTTTCCTTTCGCTGTGCCCGGATGGACGTTTTTGCCTTTGATCGTGATTTTCGCTTCGGCAGCGTTAAAGCTTTCATACTCCAATTCGCCAAGCGGCCCGCCGTCGACCGTGTAGGCAAATTGGGCGCCGAATTTGGCAACGTCAAATTTATGCGGCCCGCGGCCAATTTCCTCATCCGGCGTAAAGGCGACGCGCACTTTGCCGTGCTTGATTTCCGGGTGTTGAATGAGATAGTTCATCGCGGTCATAATTTCGGCGATTCCGGCTTTATCGTCAGCACCAAGCAGCGTCGTCCCATCGGTCGTGATGAGCGTATGCCCTTTGTAGTGAGCGAGCTCCGGGAAATCGTTTGGCGACAAGATGATGCCTTGTTCTTTGTTTAACACGATGTCCCCGCCGTCGTACGAGTCAATCAATTGCGGGTTGACGTTGGCTCCGGTAAATTCCGGCGCGGTGTCCATATGAGCCAAAAAGCCGATCACTGGCACGTTTTTGTCCGTATTGGCCGGCAACGTCGCCATCACGTAGCCGTTGTCATCGATCGTCACATCTTCCATCCCGATCGCCTTCAGCTCTTCGACGAGCATTCTCGCCAGCTCCCACTGTCCCGAAGTCGATGGGCACGTATGGCTGTTTGGATCGGATTGAGTGTTGACTTTCGCGTAGCGGATGAAGCGTTCGATGAGTTCCTGTTTCATTGGTTCATCTCCTTATGTATAAGTTTTTCTGGATCAGCGAATCATTCCGCCGATGCAGTGAGAAAAAAGAGGCGGTTTCCGTTTTATTTTACCATATGCGGCTTCAAACGGTAAAAAAGAGGGGACCATTTCCTACTTGGCGCTATGATGCCCCAAAGTTGGCGTACGGACGCTGCCATTACAGGCGCCGGCGGCAGAGGACGGTTATGGTATAATGAAAAGGCCAGTGTCTCGTCAGAAACGCGAAAGTAGGTGCTTCCTGCCTCGTGCGGATGAAACAAATGGAAAGGAGAAGCCAAACCATGTCATTCAGCTACGTGTCTCATCTGTATTGTCCGAAGTGTGAACGTACATACGATGTCGACCAAATCCATCAACTTTGCGAATGCGGTTCGCCGCTTCTTGTCGCTTACGACTTGGAGGCGATGCGCCAAAAAGTCAAGAGGGATGTGCTGAGGGAACGTGAAGCGAATTTATGGCGTTATCATGAGTTGCTGCCGGTAAAGCATCCTGAACATATCGTGTCGCTCGGCGAAGGGATGACGCCGCTTGTGCCGATGCCGCGCTTAGGACGGGAAATCGGCATTGAAGCGCTCTACATGAAAGACGAAGGGGTTATTCCAACAGGGACGTTTAAAGCCCGCGGCGCGGCGGTTGGGATTTCTAAAGCAAAGGAATTGGGCGTCAAACAGCTCGCGATGCCGACAAACGGCAACGCGGGAGCGGCGTGGTCGCTGTACGCGGCGCGGGCGGGCATTCAGGCGACAGTCGTCATGCCGGTTGAGGCGCCGGAACTGACGCGAAAGGAATGCGCCATCGCTGGGGCGGAATTGTATTTCGTCAACGGCCTCATTAGCGATGCCGGGCAAATCGTCGCCAAAGCGATCCGCGAATACGGCTGGTACGATGCGTCGACGTTGAAAGAACCGTACCGGATTGAAGGGAAGAAAACGATGGGGCTGGAGATCGCCGAACAATTCTCGTGGCAGCTCCCGGATGTCATTTTGTATCCGACCGGCGGCGGCGTCGGGTTGATCGGCATTTACAAGGCGATCAAAGAACTGCAGGCGCTCGGCTGGGTGGACGGCCGCATGCCGCGGCTGGTCGCTGTGCAGGCCGAGCATTGCGCGCCGATCGTCAAGGCGTGGAAGGAGAAAAAACGTGAATCGGAGTTTTGGCCGAACGCCCATACAGTGGCGTTTGGCATCAATGTGCCGAAAGCGCTTGGCGACTTTCTTGTTCTTGAGGCGGTGTATGAGACGGACGGTTGCGCTATTGCGATCAGCGATGAAGCGATTTTGGCTGAACAGCGGACGGCAGCCGAACTCGAAGGGGCGTTCATTTGCCCGGAAGGAGCGGCGGCGTTTGCGGCGGCCCAAAAGCTGCGCGAGAGCGGTTGGATTCGTGATGGGGAGACGGTCGTCGTGCTCAACACGGGGACGGGATTGAAATACGCCGATTTGGTTCAAGTCGCCCCACCGGTGCTCGAACCGGAAGATTCGCTTCCGATGCGGGAATAATCAAGCCGCAAGCAAAAAATCGTAGACAAATCCAAAAAGGAATTGTATACTAAATTCATCGGAATAATGAAAAAACGGATAAGCGATTCATCTTCGGGGCAGGGTGAAATTCCCGACCGGCGGTGATGAGGCGCTTGGCCTCTCAGCCCGCGAGCCGCAAGGCAGGATCCGGTGCGAGTCCGGAGCCGACAGTATAGTCTGGATGGGAGAAGATGAAGGTTTGCCGGCGTTCGTTTTGGCGCATGCGAACGTCTAGTTGCGCACACCCTTTTTCTCCCTTAAGCCTCGTTCGGTTTAAGGGAGTTTTTGTTGGCGCTCGCGGCGGCAGCCTTCTTCTTGTGAGGATGAATCACGAGAAGGGGAGGAGAACAAACATGAAACGCATTTCCATCCGCGCCTTTGTCGGCATCGGAGTGTTGGGCGCCATGGCGCATGTGCTCATGATGCTCAACTTTCCGCTGCCGCCGTTTCCGAACTTTTTGCTTGTCGACTTCAGCGACATCCCGGCGCTTGTCGCCGCGCTGTTGTACGGCCCGCTCGCCGGCGTGGCGGTCGAACTCTTGAAAAACGTGTTGAACTATGTTTTTGTCGGCAGTGCGACCGGCGTTCCGATCGGCCAAATCGCCAACTTTACCGCTGGGGCGGCGTTTATTTTGCCGGTTTCCTATATTTATGGGAAAGCCGCATCGAAAAAAGGCTTGCTGCTGGGGTTGGCGGCGGGAACAGTGACAATGGCGCTCGTCATGAGCGTGCTCAACTACTACGTCTTTATGCCGGCGTACACCCTTTTCCTTGGCGCTCCGCAGATGAGCGCGCCGGAAGCGAAGGCGTTGGTGGTATCGGCGATTTTGCCGTTTAACGCCGTCAAAGGAGCGATGGCGGCCATCGTATTTCAGCTTCTCTTTTGGCGTCTTCGTGCTTGGCTTGAGAAACAAGCGGCATCCCGCCAAGCCGCTTGATGATCAAAAAGCGAGGGATTTCCGACCCCTCGCTTTTTGCTTTGTCAAAAGCGAATCCGCGGCACCCACTCGGCAAACCGCTCCTCTTTAAACGGATTGGCGGTCATCGAATAACCGCGCTCTTCCCAGTAGCCCGGCTCGTCCTTTTTCATAAAGCGGATGCCGGACGCCCATTTCGCCCCTTTCCATAAGTAAAACGTCGCTGGCGGAATGAAACGGAGCGGATAGCCGTGCTTCGGCGAGATGTCCTGCCAGTCGTGATGCTTGTCTTTCCATCGATAGACAAACAAGGCATCGTTGCCCATGAGCGCGTCAAGCGGCAAGTTCGCCGAATAACCGAACCGGTCGCCGTTTAAATATCCGTAAATTTTCACGTATTTCACATCAGGATCTAGCTCCACAAAGCGCAAAAACTCGCGGAAGGCGATGCCTTCAAACGTCGTGTCGAATTTTGACCATGTTGTGACACAATGCATATCGATGGTTGAAACCGTCTTCGGCAGCTGCATCACTTCTTGATACGAAAGCGACACTTCCTCTTTCACATCGCCGAACAATCGGAAATTCCACGTCGCTTCATCGAATTGGTACACATCGCCCTCATGCAAAATCGGCCATTTTTCCGTTTCGAATTGGCCGGGAGGGAGTTGTTTGGTCATGGTCGGCACCTCCTTTTTCTGCTAAATTTCTCTTAATTATTCATGATACAAAATAGGGGCAAGGGATGCAACGAAGAGGGGGCTTGATGTATCATGACGGGTTCGGTCAAGTTGATGTTTTATTTTGTAAAGTAAATTTTCGGTAAGTATTTATTGATTTTTAATTTTTCTCAATTATATAATGATAATAACAAATTTGAAACTATTGTTCCGAAATGTGGAACGACAGATGGAGGAGAGGGGGATGCCGACTAAGAAATAGAGTGGGGTGAACGACGTAACGATTTGTATTAACATTTGCCGTAAAATGTGCTGGAGAGGAGAAGAGAAACATGGTGCTCATTGGCGTGTTGATCGTCATCATCGGCTTCATTGTTCGCATTAATCCGCTTCTTGTCGTGACAGCGGCTGGATTGGCGACAGGATTGCTCGCCCATCAATCGCTGTATGACATTATTGAACAATTTGGAACAGCGTTTACGACCAACCGGTATATGGCGGTGTTCATCGCCACATTGCCCGTCATCGGCATTTTGGAACGTTTTGGATTGCGTGAACAGGCAGAAAGTGTCGTGGCGAAAATCAAAGCCGCGACAACAGGACGAATCTTGACCGCTTATTTGATCATCCGGGAAGCGGCTGCAGCGGCTGGGCTTACTTCCATCGGCGGCCATGCTCAAATGGTTCGTCCGCTCGTCGCTCCTATGGCAGAAGGAGCGGCGGAAGCGAAATACGGAAAACTGCCGGATCATGTCCGGGATGACATTCGCGCTCATTCCGCAGCGGTGGACAATATCGGGTTGTTTTTTGGCGAGGATGTGTTCATCGCCATCGGAGCGATTTTGTTGATGAAAGGATTTTTTGATCAAAACGGCATTCCTTCTGATCCGCTGCATATGGCGTTATGGGCGATCCCAACGGCCGTGGCCGCGCTGATCGTTCACAGCATCCGCCTGCATCGGCTGGACCGCTCGCTTCACAAGCTCTTTCATCGGGAGAATGGAAAGGGGAGAGAGTGAATGTGGTTGTCCATTGAAGCGGTGTACATATTTTTAGGCATTGTGGTTGTGTTGGGAAGCTTGTGGACCTTTGCCGATCGTCAAAACCCGAAGCGCTTCACATCAGGGTTGTTTTATTTCCTTTATGGTGTGACACTGCTGTTCGGCAGCATCATTCCCCCGTTTTACACCGGAGTGCTTGTGCTTATCATGGTGGCCATTGTCGGAACCGGGGGATTGAAGCTCGGAAGCTACCAAGAGGCGACGCCGGAAGAGAGAAGACAACATCGCGATCGATTGAAACATCGCCTGTTCATTCCGGCCTTGTTGATTCCGGTTTTGACTGTCATCGGTGTGACATGGCTGAAAAATGTCAAGGTTGGAAACGCTTTTCTTTTCGATCCGAAAAACGTGACTCTTGTGTCTCTCGGGCTAGCGACGTTCGTTGCTTTGCTCGTCAGCATGGCGATGACTCGGACCACTCCGTTTATGGCAGTTAAAGAATCGCGCAGGCTGCTTGAATCAATCGGCTGGGCCGCCCTCTTGCCGCAGATGCTGGCAACGCTAGGGACGATTTTTACGACTGCTGGGGTAGGCACCGCTGTGTCCAATTTGGTAGGAAACATCATTCCGACTCATTCATTGTTTTGGATTGTGGTGGCCTATTGTATTGGCATGGCTTTGTTTACGATGATCATGGGCAATGCTTTTGCCGCGTTTCCGGTCATGACAGCGGGGATCGCTGTTCCACTGCTGATCAAACAATTTGGCGTCGATGCGAATCATGTGGCCGCCCTCGGGATGTTTTCCGGCTACTGCGGCACCTTGATGACGCCGATGGCGGCGAATTTCAACATCGTGCCCGCCGCCTTGCTTGATTTGAAAGACAAAAACCACGTGATTCGCGTGCAAGTGCCGACAGCGTTGATTCTGTTGGCGTTCAACATCGCTGCAATGTATGTGGTCACTCTCATGGATTTATAATCCGATAACGGGAAAGGACTGAAGATACGATGAAAAAAGTGCTCGTGACCGGATTTGATCCGTTTGGAGGAGAAACGGTGAATCCATCGCTGGAGGCGGCCAAGCAAGCAGCCGGATGGAAAAACGATCGGTATATCGTTGAAGTTCGGGAGATTCCAACCGTATTTGGCCAATCATTAGAAATCTTGCATGATGCAATGAAGCAAGTGGATCCCGATATTGTGATTTGCGTCGGACAGGCGGGAGGGAGAGCCGATATTTCCGTTGAAAGGATAGCGGTGAACATCAATGATGCCCGCATTCCCGACAACGAAGGTCATCAGCCGATTGACGAACCCGTTGTTCCAGGCGGGCCTGTTGGCTATTGGTCAACTTTGCCGGTCAAAGCGATTGTCCATGAGTTGAGGCGTCACGGCATACCAGCCTCTGTCTCTTATACAGCGGGAACGTTTGTCTGCAACCATGTGTTTTACGGATTGATGCATTATATTGCCCAAGTGAAGATGCCCATTCGGGCCGGATTTATCCATATTCCGTATCTGCCGGAACAAGCAGCCCGGCATCCAGGACAGCCTAGCATGGCGTTAGAAACGATTGTGAAAGGACTGCGGATTGCCATTGACGTGACGGTCGAACGTGAAGAAGATATCCAAGCGGTTGGCGGGCAAATTTGTTAAGGGGGATTCGTCCAGTTGCCTTTGACTTCAGCCTGCCCCTTCTGCTCGGCATGGATTTGGCTAAACAAAAAGCGGTCGCCATGGAGGTAGGAATGCAAAACTCCGGATTGAGCGTGGCAATTGCCACAGCGAATTTTTCACCCTTGGCGGCTGTTCCAAGTGCGATTTTCAGCGTGTGGCACAACAATATATATATATCCGAAGCGATCCTCGCGGCGATTTTCAGCCGGAGGGAAGAGAAGGACCATCTGATAGGATTAAAGGAAAAGTCAAGGGTGTAGAAGCAGGTGTAAACAGCGGTTTTGTAAGAGAGAGGCCGCTGTTTTCTATTGTGTATTGTAGTGGGGAAGCTATCTACCATAAGTTGTCCTTAATATTTTAAGATAGGTGTGCATAGAGAAAATAGAAGGGGCAAAAAATGCGAATGAAGAGGAGACTGAGAAGAACGCGCAGCCCCCCTTTTCATAAATCACCACCCTCTTCGACCGTCCTTAGGAATAATTTTCTTCTCATTGCACACCGTATCCAATAGAAACTTGGAAACGGGAGCGTGATGCCGATGGCCGAACAAAGAGAACGATGGCTCTTCCTTTTGGCACTTTGCCTCATCGCCCTTTACGTGTCCCCGCTCTTTCTCCTTGGCGAGAACGCCCATATTCGCGTCCACGATAATTTGGATTCCAATATCGCTTGGTATAAGGTGCTCTCCGAAAGCGGAAAAATCACCGGGCCGCTTGACGCGAAGATTCCGCAAATCGCCAACGGCAAGTTGTCAAGAAATGCCCTCGGTTCGGAGTTGACCGGCATCGTCTGGCTGCACGCGTTATTTCCCACGATGACTGCTTATGCGCTCAGCCAAACGATCACAAGGGTGGTGGCATTTTTGGGCATGTATTTGTTGTTGAAAACGCATTTCCTGCCCGAGCCGCGTTGGATGGCTGTTCGCATCGGCGTGGCGCTCGCATTTGCGCTGACGCTGTTTTGGCCGTCGGGGATGTTAAGCACGCTCGGCATGCCGCTTGCGCTCTGGGCGTTTTTGAGCATCCGGAAAGGCGAGGGGGAGTGGAAACATTACGTCGCGCTCACGCTTCTCCCGTTTTATTCCAGCTTTGTGCTCGGGTTCTTTTTCTTTCTTGCCGCCATGGGCACTCTTTGGCTTTTGGATGTGCTGCGCGGGAAGGGGTGGAACATCCGCTTTTTGACTTCCATCGCTTACATGACGCTGTTGTATTTGCTTGTCGAGTACCGGCTTGTGTACTCGTTTTTATGGGAAGACGAGCCGACAAGCCGGGATGAGTACTTCCATGCCCGGTTGTCGTTTTGGCATTGCGTCCGCTTGACGTGGAAAAACTTTATCCTCGGCCACCATCACGTCATGACCGAGCATACCTTTTTTATTTTGCCGGCCTGGTTGATGGCCTTGTATCTCGTTTTCATGAAAAAACGATGGAAGCAAGAACGGTTATTTCTTTTCCTATTCGGACTGAATTTCGCCCTGTCGGCGTGGTACGCCTTTTGGTTTTATAAAGGGTGGCTGCCGCTTACCGAGCGGTTTCATTTTTTGGACACGTTTAACTTTGCCCGCTTTCATTTTTTGCGCCCGCTTGTCATTTATGTGCAGTTTGTGCTGGCGCTGAAAATCGTATGGCAATACAGCGAAAAAGGAGAAAAGTGGGCGAAGCGGCTGCTAGCGGCCCAAGTGATCTTGGTGTTTTTGATTAACGAAGAAATCGTCTTCCGCTACGAGCCGACGGTGAAGCAATTTTACGCGGAAAAACAGTTCCAAGAAATCAAGCAATACATCGGGCTCCCGGTGTCCGACTACCGCGTCGTCAGCATCGGCATTCACCCCGCCATCGCCCAATACAACGGGTTTTACACGCTCGATACGTACAACAACTTTTATCCGCTGTCATACAAATACGAGTTCCGCAAAATCATTGAACGTGAACTGGAAAAAAGCAAAACGATCCGCACATATTTTGACGAATGGGGCGGGCGTTGCTATATTTTTACAGCAGAACTTGGAAAACGGTATATGTTTACAAAACAGTCGAAAAAACGGCTGAAGAACTTGCAGCTGAATACAGAACAGTTGAAAAAAATGGGCGGCCGCTATATTTTCTCGGCGGTTCCGATTGACAATGCGGCGGAAAATGGACTCGTGTTGGACCGTGTATTCACGTCCGATGAGTCGGCGTGGACGATTTATTTGTATAAGGTGAATTGAAAACAGCGGCTTCTCTTGAAAAGAGAAGCCGCTGTTTTACGAGCCTAGCTACGGGGCTGATCCAACCGCGCAAGTTGCCGGTCGTGCCACCTTGAGAGCAGCCATAGGGCAATCAGTGTCCCAATCAATGTGCATACCATATCCCATTGGGTGTCCCAAATATCGCCTTGTGTGCCCAAAAAGTCTTTCGATGCCTTTCCTCCTTTGGAGATGATGGAGACGAGCCATTCGATGATTTCATACAGGGCGGCGATGGCGAGCGACATGCTTGTGACGATCGTGAAAAGCCAAGGGCCGCGCGACAGCGGCGTTTTCCGCAGCGCAATCTCCCTTAGGACGAGGGCGAACGTCCCTTTGAGGAAATGGCCAAACCGGTCGTAATGGTTGCGTTCGAAATGGAACGCATCTTTGATCCAGTTAAAAAAAGGAACTTTGGAGTAAATATAATGGCCGCCGATCAACATGAGGACCGCCAGCATGGCGATGATGACATACGACATCGTTGTCAGCCGGAAACGTTGATACAGGGCCATCACGATCACAAGCCCCACAAGCGCTGGGGCGACCTCAAGCGCCCACACCGCATAGCTGGTTGGACGAATGGCCGACCAAACGAACACAGCAGCGACGATCAGCAACAACAGCCCATGAATGCGGGTTTGCCTTGCTTGTTCCACCTTTTTTTCTCCTTGGAACAGCGAGATTCGTCTATGATCATTATTCGGAAAAACGCGGATTTTATGCGCTTGATGAAAACGTCGGAGTTTCAGCGGGCTATAAGAACCAGAGAGGAAGGGGCCGTGAAGATGCGGCGCGAAGTAACAGGCAAGGTGGGGGGATACCTCGGGTAGGGAAACATTCCTAATTTTCAACGAGGACGCGAATGTATATTCGCATTTGTTTGATTTGATGGTATAATGAAACATGCACAGCCATATGCAGGGTGGGCAGTGGCCACTCCCTGAACGAAAGGGGGTGGTGCTGATGATGTCGATTGCCGACGCGCTGACGCTTATGATTGCGTTTGCGTCACTCATCGTCGCGGTGATCGCCGTATCCAAAGACAAAAAGTAACCCACCCTGCTAGGCCGAGGCGAGGGTAGGTTACGATGCCCGAGGCTTGGGCCACTGCGCTTCTTGCAGCGGCTGTGTATGGACAGGGCATTGGTGGCCGCCAATGCCCTGCTTTATTGTACGTTCCTTCTTCTTTATTATACGCGTATAAAGAAGGGGATGACAAGAACTTTAGAGAAAGGGACAGTGAAGATCGAAAAAAATGAAAAAGAGGGTTGACTCTTTCATTTTTTTATAGTAAATTTTACATTGTCGTTCCGATTCTGAAGGAACTGAAATATAAAGATACAAAAAAACTTGACAAACTTTTGGATTGCTTTATAATAGAAATCGTCGCCATTGCCTAGTGGTGATAGCGGAGGGGAAACACCCGTTCCCATCCCGAACACGGAAGTTAAGCCCTCCAGCGCCGATGGTAGTTGGGGCCAGCGCCCCTGCAAGAGTAGGTCGCTGCTAGGCAAACAACGTGGAGTATTAGCTCAGCGGGAGAGCACCACGTTGACAGCGTGGGGGTCACTGGTTCGATCCCAGTATACTCCACCATCATGGGGCGTTAGTTCAGGGGGAGAACGCTTCGCTGGCAGCGAAGAGGTCAGGGGTTCAAATCCCCTACGCTCCATTGTATGCGGTCGTGGCGGAATGGCAGACGCGCTAGGTTGAGGGCCTAGTGGGGGCAACCCCGTGGAGGTTCAAGTCCTCTCGACCGCATCGCTCCAAACAGCTATGGAGGAGTACCCAAGTCTGGCTGAAGGGGTCGGTTTCGAAAACCGATAGGGGTGTCACAGCCCGCGGGGGTTCGAATCCCTCCTCCTCCGCCATAAATATTGACTTAGCTCAATTGGTAGAGACGAGCACCTGCTTCGTCGAGTCGGCTTCGAGTTGCCTCGACGCATCCTGCTTCCTCGAAACAGCTTGTAGAGGAAGAGGCACAGAGCACAACAATGAGCCACCTTCTTGCATTTATTTTATGCCGACTTAGCTCAATTGGTAGAGACGAGCATCTGCATCGTCGAATTTGCTTCGAGTTGTCCCGACGCACCCAGCTTCTTCGAATTGGCTGGTAGAGGAAGGGACACAACAAATGAACAATGAGCCACGATTTATATCATAATTATGCCGACTTAGCTCAATTGGTAGAGCAACTGAATCGTAATCAGTAGGTTGCGGGTTCGAGTCCTGCAGTCGGCATCACGATTACGGAGGGGTAGCGAAGTGGCTAAACGCGGCGGACTGTAAATCCGCTCCCTTTGGGTTCGGCGGTTCGAATCCGTCCCCCTCCATTTTTATTTCTTATAAGCGGGCCTATAGCTCAGCTGGTTAGAGCGCACGCCTGATAAGCGTGAGGTCGGTGGTTCAAGTCCACTTAGGCCCATCACTTATGATGGACGACAAGAATGATTCTTGTCGTCTTTTTTGCGTTGTCGCTAAAGGCATAATGTGCTCTACCATCTCCATGGAGAATCCTCTGACTTTCACATGTCAACGGAAGGGTGCCCCCGTTCAGACACCCTCCCTTGGTTTTTACTTGAAAGTGGTTTTAGCAGAGAAACTTCCGCTTCAAACAAAACTAGAAGCCGTTCACGGAACGATAGTCCGTTTGCCTAATGGACGTACTTCCCATAATCAGGGGTAGCGATACGGTCAAAATCACGGGCGAGTTTTGTCAACCCTTCACGCAGCTCTTTGCCGGCGACAGGAGCACCGTGTCCGGTGATGGCGACTGACGGAAAGAGTGCGGCTAACTTGCGCACCGACTCGCGGGCGGCGCGCCAATCGATGGTATAATAGCGCGGCGGGCCGCTGATTTCGATTTGTTGGGTCAACACTTTATACAGTGAATCTTGGCGGACGGTGACGAACGCGTCGCCGGCGATTAAAGCGGCGTCGCGCGGCCGAAATAACGAAATGTGGCCTGGCGTGTGCCCCGGTGTGTGGATCCAGCGAAATTCCGGCAAGTGCGGAACGGTGCCGTCCGCAGGGAGCGGCTGGACGCGGTTGCCTAATTGAATCGGCTCGTTCGGAAAAAACGGCGAGATTTTGGCGATGAAGCCGCCCTCGACGGAAGCGTCAGGTTCAGGATAGCTCGCCTTTCCAGTCAAATACGGCAGTTCAGCCGGATGGGCATACACCGGGACATTCCAATGCTTGACAAGCTCAACAATCGCTCCAACGTGGTCAAAATGGCCGTGGGTTAAAACAATGGCTTGCGGGCGGCTGCCGCTGCCAAAGCGGTCTTCCACGACTGAAACAATGTCATCGGCTGATCCCGGCATGCCAGCGTCGACCAATACAAACGCGTGGTCGTCCGGGCGGCCGACAAGACAAATGTTCACGATTTGGATCGTATGGCAGTACAAATCGGGCAGCACGCTGACGCCGAGGCCGCTTGCTGCCGATGTCGCGTGAATAAAATGATAGTCTTCTCCGTAATGCAATGGTTCGTCGGCCATCAAACCCCTCCTTTGAATCGTTGTCCAACGATAGCATGCCGCATCGACCTGTCTCCTATACAAAAGAGCTGCCGTCTAGCTCGACATGGATCGCCAAAGAATGGTACAATAAGGAAAACACAATGGCACAAGGAGGCTACAAACGAATGAGCATTTTGAAGAAAGGATTGGCATTCGGGCTGGGATTGGCGATTGCAAGCAAAGAACAAGTGGAAAAAATCATTGACGAGTTAGTCAAAAAAGGGGAATTGTCGCTTGACGAATCGAAGGAAGTGATCGATCAATGGAAACAGCAGACCGAAGCGCGGAAAACGGAAGTGCAGCGGCTTGTACGCGAGCAAATCAAGCAGGTGATCGATAAACTCGACTTGGCGACGAAAGAAGACGTGCGGCAGCTCGAGGAGCGAATCCGCCGTCTTGAAGAAAAGGAACAAAGCGGGCAGTAAACCGATGCGGCCTGTCCGCTCGCTTTTTGCCGCCTTAGGAGAGATGTCTCGATGATCGGAAAACGGATGCGCCATATCGGAAGGTATCACGAAATCGCCGCCTCCTTGCTTCGGCACGGATTCGGGATGATCGTCGATGAGCTCGGCTTTTCGTCGTTTCTTTCGTTGCCGCCGCGATGGAGAGCGGAGCAAGGGAAAAAGGAAGGAAAAACGGTTGGGGAGCGGCTCCGCCTTGTGCTCGAGGAGCTCGGCCCGACGTTCGTGAAGCTCGGGCAAATTGCTAGCACACGGCCGGATTTGATTCCCGCTCCGATCATCAGTGAGCTCGAAAAGCTGCAAGACCAAGTTCCGCCGTTTCCGTTTGCCGATGTCCGCCGGATTGTCGAAGCGGAGTTTGGAAGTTCGCTGGAAACACTCTTTCGTTCATTTGAGGAAATGCCGCTCGCTGCCGCTTCGCTTGGACAAGTGCACCGGGCGGTTCTTCCTTCCGGACAGGCCGTGGCGGTGAAAGTGCAGCGCCCGCACATCGCTGCGCGGGTGGAGACGGATCTGGAAATTTTGCAAGATTTGGCCGTGCTGGCGGAACGCCGTCTCGATTGGGCGGCAACCTACCAATTGTCTGAGATCATCGATGAATTGGTGCGCTCATTGCGGCAGGAGCTGGATTATACAGTCGAGGCGCGCCATGCGGAACGGTTTGCACGGCAGTTTACCGGCGATTCGTCGGTGTATGTCCCGAGGGTGTTTTGGGATTATACGACGAAAACAGTGCTCACGATGGAATATGTCGAAGGGATCAAACTCGGGGAGATCGAGCGGTTGAAAGCGAACGGCCACTCCTTAAAAACGATCGCCGAGCGTTTGGCTGAAGCAACCTTTAAACAAATGTTTGAGCATGGATTTTTTCATGGCGACCCTCATCCTGGCAATGTATTTGTTCTTGACGATGGAACGCTTTCCTTCATTGACTTTGGCTTGATGGGCCGCCTTCGACCTCATGTCAAACATCATCTTTCTTCACTCATCATCGCCTTAATGCGGCAAAACACGGATGGGGTGTTGGGTGCGATTTACGGTTTAGGAATTGTTCCTGACGGAGTCGATGAAGGAAAATTGCGCGATGATATTGACGAGTTGCGGGAGAAATACTACCGCGTCCCGCTCGGTGAGATCAGTCTTGGGGAAGCCGTCGAGGATTTGCTTTCGGTGGCATTTCGCCATGGCATTCGCATCCCAAGCGATTTGACGCTGTTAGGGAAAGCGCTGTTGACGGTCGAAGGGGTCGTGGAGACGCTTGATCCGCAGTTTCGCATCATGGATGTGGCCGAACCGTTTGGGAGAAAGCTGATGAAAGAGCGTCTTCGGCCTGACCGTGTAGCGGAAACGGCGTGGAAACGGATTTTCGACTACGGTGAATGGCTGCTTCGCTTGCCGGACAGCGTAAAGGAATGGACGAAAATGATGCGGCATGGCAAGCTTCGGCTGGAAATCACGGCGCCTGATTTGGAAACGCTGCTAAAGAAGCTCGATCAGATTACGAACCGGCTGTCGTTTAGCATCGTTCTTCTTTCGCTGAGCATCGTCCTTGCCGGGCTGATGATCGCTTCCTCGCTCGGGCGGCCGTCGACGCTGCTGTGGAAGATTCCTGCTGTTGAAATCGGATTAGGCGCGTCCGCTTTTCTGTTCGGTTGGCTGCTTTACTCGATTTTTCGTTCGGGAAAATTTTAGCGTTTGTTGCGCAATGATTTCTTTTTTCGGAGATTCTTGAAAGTTTGATGCAGTCCGATCCATGAAAGGGGCTGACCCAAAAGGCGATCTCTCCTCAAGAAAGACACAATATATAGTGTGACAGAGAAGCGGCTGGTGCTTATATATAGCGATGAGAGAGGGTGTCCCAGTCCTTTTGGGACACCCCCTTTTTTCATCAATAATAATAAATTTGCACGAAGCACATTTGTTAAGCCATGCTAGACAGCTTGATGGGGTGGAAAGCCGGTGAGGGCGCCGGAATAAATTCCACACTTTGGATTATACTAACAGTGCTGTCTGAGACAGCGTTTAGGGAGTGGGAAATGGGTTAGGGAGGATCGATGATGACGTTTTCTCTTCCTGTTGTTTGGACGGTGGAACTGGCAGCGGTCATGTTGAGTATAGCGGGAAGTTTTTGGATCGCCAAACGGCATATACGGAGATATGCGGTTTTGTATGCATTCAGTGCGGTGACAGGCATCGTTCTTTGCCTTGCGTTTGTCTATGCAGGCTTTTACTCCTTCCCTGTTAAGCTCGTTCCTTATACACCGATTCCGCTCGTTGAAATGGCAACCGTCATTCCGTTTTTCGTTTTGTTTGGAGTCAAGTACAGTCCGGAAAGCTGGGCATGGAAGTTGCCGTTTTACTTTGCGATGGTGCAGTTGATTATGTTGTTCGAGTTGGTTGCTCTTGTATCGCCGCTCCCTCTGATTGATTATAAGGAACAGTGGGATGTGTGGGATTCATACACCGCCTGGTGGCTGTATTTGCTTTTCTTTGAGTGGATGGGCGGAAAAATCGTCCCCCAAAAAGCGCGCTCCCCGCTTGCGGCTTCCTCTTTCCGCTACGGCCGGTGGGGATGGATGATCGTCCATGCGATTGCCATGACTACCGTTTTTTTAGCTGGAGTGTACGCCGGGTGGAACATAAAATAACTGGCAGCAGGCCATCCATGTTCGGACAGCCAGCAAACAGAATGTCTGGATGCGGACGAGAAAGCGGATCGATGCGTAGGCGATGAATATGATGTTCAAGTTTGCGTCTGTTGTGGCCGGCCTAGGGTGTGTGGGCGCTGTGCAAAAAAGATCGATGATTTTTTCCTTTTTCTATTGGCTGGGCAGGATTTTGATCTGGCTGGAGCGAAACTATATAGATGCAACGAAATCGTTTCACATATCCTTGACGGAAAAGTGGCTCATCCATTTTTGACTGTCGAAGGCAAGCCATAGGCTTGCCTCCGTCACGCTAAGGCGTGACGGAAGACCGAACAACGACTCGCTTAAAGACCCATTCATGGGTCTTTAAGCGGTGTTGTTCGGTCACTCGACAGTCGGATGAAATGATCGGTAAAAACGAAAAATGTTAAAGCTTTAAATTGCATCTATATAGTACAGCAAAAAGGAGAATAAAGGAGGGAGAGACCTCGATGTCCATTGTCAACCCAAGCCGGGAAGAAATCGGTGAAATTTTGCGCAAGGCGAAACGGATTGCCGTCGTTGGGTTGTCCAACAATCCGGAGCGCGAGTCGTATATGGTGGCGAAAGCGATGAAAGACGCTGGATACGAAATCATTCCGGTCAATCCGATGATCGATGAGTGGGAAGGCATTCCGGCGGTTGATCAACTAACCGATATCGAAGGCCATGTCGACATCGTCGATGTGTTCCGCCGCTCTGAGCATTTGCCCGAGCTGGCCCGCGAGTTTGTGCAAATCGATGCGGACGTATTTTGGGCGCAGCTTGGCGTCGTCAATGAAGAAGCATACGCGTTTTTAAAGGAAAAAGGCTATACGGTGATTATGGATCGCTGCATTAAAGTAGAACACGCGCTCACGAAACGCCCGTAACAGGCGAAGCGCGCCATTGACGAAACGGCCATCTTCTCTAAGATGGTCCTTTCGTTTTTCAGGCGCCGTTGTCCGATTTTGTCAAGCGGTGTCAAAAGACAATGGACAGCTGGTCATTTTATGATACAATAAAACAGAAACAGATGTTCTTGTTTTGGCAGAAAGGGGTGGGCTTGTGGCAAAGCAAGCGATACATGACTATAACGAAGATGCCATTCAAGTGTTGGAAGGGCTCGAGGCAGTCAGGAAGCGGCCGGGGATGTACATCGGCAGCACCGACAGCCGCGGGTTGCATCATCTTGTTTATGAAATCGTCGACAACTCGGTCGATGAGGCGTTGGCCGGATACGGAAACTACATTTTCGTGCAAATACATAAAGACAACAGCATCACGGTTTTGGATGAGGGGCGCGGCATGCCGGTCGGGATGCATAAGCTCGGCAAGCCGACGCCGGAAGTCATTTTGACCGTGCTTCATGCCGGCGGCAAATTCGGCCAAGGCGGCTATAAAACGAGCGGCGGCCTGCACGGAGTCGGGGCGTCGGTTGTCAACGCCTTATCAGAATGGCTGGTCGTCACGATTCATCGCGACGGCTTCATTTACCGGCAGCGGTTTGAGCATGGAGGCAAACCGGTGACGACGCTAGAGAAAATCGGCACAACGAACAAAACCGGAACCATCATTCAATTTAAGCCGGACCCAACGATTTTCAGCACGACAGTCTTCGATTATGAAACATTGAGTGAACGGCTGCGCGAATCGGCGTTTTTGTTAAAAGGGCTGAAAATCGAACTCGTTGACGAACGGACCGGCATGCGCGAGGTGTTCCACTATGAAAACGGAATTGAAGCGTTTGTCGCCTATTTGAATGAGGAGAAAGATGTGCTCCACCCGGTCGTTTATTTTGCTGGCGAGCAAAACGGCATTGAAGTCGAGTTTGCGTTCCAGTTTCATGACGGTTATTCGGAAAACGTGCTGTCGTTTGTCAACAACGTGCGCACAAAAGACGGCGGCACGCATGAGGCGGGTGCGAAAACGGCGATGACGCGCGTTTTTAACGAATACGCCCGCCGTGTCGGTTTGCTCAAGGAAAAAGATAAAAATTTGGAAGGAACCGATATTCGCGAAGGGTTGTCCGCGGTCGTTTCGGTGCGCATCCCAGAGCACTTGCTGCAGTTTGAAGGGCAGACGAAAGGAAAGCTCGGAACGAGCGAAGCGCGTTCGGCCGTCGATGCGGTGGTGTCCGAGCAGCTCATGTACTTTCTGCAAGAAAACCCGGACGTAAGCGCGATGCTCATTAAGAAAGCGATCCGGGCCTATCAGGCGCGTGAAGCGGCCCGCAAAGCGCGCGAAGAGGCGAGAAGCGGCAAAAAGCGGAAAGGGAAAGAGGCGCTCTTAAGCGGCAAGCTGACGCCGGCGCAAGGGCGCAATCCGCAAAAAAATGAGCTCTATCTCGTTGAAGGCGATTCGGCGGGCGGTTCGGCGAAACAAGGGCGCGACCGTCGATTCCAGGCGGTGCTTCCGCTGCGCGGAAAAGTCATCAACACGGAAAAGGCGAAACTTGGCGATATTTTGAAAAACGAGGAAATCAATACGATCATCCACGCCATCGGCGGCGGCGTCGGGGCTGACTTTTCGCTCGATGATGTCAACTACGACAAAGTGATCATTATGACCGATGCCGACACGGACGGCGCCCATATTCAAGTGCTGCTTTTGACGTTTTTTTACCGCTACATGCGTCCGCTGATTGAAGCGGGAAAAGTGTACATCGCCTTGCCGCCGCTTTACAAAATCAGCAAAAAAAGCGGCAAAAACGAAATCGTCGAATATGCGTGGACGGACGAGCAGCTGAAAGAAATTACGAAAAAAATGGGCCGCGGCTATACGATTCAGCGCTATAAAGGGCTCGGCGAAATGAACGCCGATCAATTATGGGAAACGACGATGAACCCACAGACGCGTACGCTCATCCGCGTGCGCATTGAAGATGCGGCCCGCGCCGAACGGAGGGTGACGACGCTCATGGGCGACAAAGTCGAGCCGCGCCGCAAATGGATCGAAACGCACGTCGCCTTCGGGCTCGAAGAGGAACCGGGATGGATCGGCTGATGGCGGCGTGAAAAGGCGCCGCCTTTTTGGTGCTGATGTGTTAGGAAAGGAGAATGACGATGGCAGAACGATTGCTGGAAATGCCGTTAGAGGACGTGCTTGGCGACCGCTTTGGCCGCTACAGCAAATACATCATCCAAGACCGGGCGCTGCCCGATGCGCGCGACGGGCTGAAGCCCGTGCAGCGCCGCATTTTGTATGCGATGTACATGGATGGCAACACGGCTGATAAACCGTTTCGCAAGGCGGCGAAAACGGTTGGAAACGTGATCGGCAACTTTCATCCGCACGGCGACTCATCGGTGTATGAAGCGATGGTGCGGATGAGCCAAGAGTGGAAGCTGCGCAACGTGCTGGTGGAGATGCACGGCAACAACGGCAGCATCGACGGCGACCCGCCGGCGGCGATGCGCTACACGGAAGCGCGCCTGTCGGCGATTGCCGCCGAGTTGCTTCGCGATATTGACAAAGAAACGGTTCCGTTTGTGCCGAACTTTGACGATACGACCGATGAGCCGACCGTCTTGCCGGCGATGTTTCCGAATTTGTTGGTGAACGGCTCGACCGGGATTTCGGCCGGCTATGCGACCGATATTCCGCCGCATGCGCTTGGCGAGGTGATCGACGCCGTCTTGATGCGGATCGACCGGCCGGATTGCACTGTTGACGAGCTGATGACGGTTCTTCCTGGCCCCGATTTTCCGACCGGCGGCATCATCCAAGGGAAAGACGGCATCCGCAAGGCGTATGAGACCGGCCGCGGGAAAATCATCATCCGCGCCAAAGCCGCCATCGAGCAGGGAAAAGGCGGGAAAAAGCACATTGTCATCACGGAACTGCCGTATGAAGTGAACAAAGCGAATTTAGTGAAAAAAATTGACGAGCTTCGCCTCGACAAAAAGCTCGACGGCATCGCCGATGTGCGCGATGAAACGGACCGGAACGGGCTGTCGATCGTCATCGAATTGAAAAAAGACGCCGATGCGGAAGCGATTCTCAACTACTTGTACAAAAATACGGATTTGCAAGTGCCGTACAGCTTCAACATGGTGGCGATCCATGAGCGCCGGCCGAAGCTGATGAGTTTGCCGGAGCTGTTGGATGCCTACATCGCCCACCGGAAAGAGGTCGTCACCAACCGCTCGCATTTTGAGCTGAAAAAAGCGAATGAGCGGAAGCACATCGTCGACGGCTTGATTCGGGCGCTTTCCATTTTGGATGAGGTGATTGCGACGATTCGGGCGTCGAGTGACAAGCGCGACGCCAAAGAACGGCTGATGGCTCATTACGGATTCACCGAAGCGCAGGCCGAGGCGATCGTGACGCTCCAGCTGTATCGGTTGACGAACACCGACATCACGGCGCTGCGTCAAGAAGCGGAAGAACTGGATCAAGCGATTGCGGAACTTACGGGGATTCTCGCAGATGAAAAGAAGCTGCTTGGCGTCATCAAAAAAGAGCTGAAGGCGATGAAAAAGCAATATGCCGATGAGCGGCGGACGGTGATTGAAGAGGAGATTGAAGAGCTGAAAGTGAAGGTGGAGGCGCTCATTCCGGCGGAAGACGTGATCGTCACCGTGACAAAAGAAGGATATGTGAAGAGGACGAGCTATCGTTCATACAGCGCCTCAAACGGTCAAGACATGGGCATGAAGGAAACGGATCGGCTGCTCGCCCAGCTCGAGATGAATACGACCGATGTGCTCTTGCTTTTCACCCGCCGCGGTTATTATTTATACTGCCCGGTGCATACGCTCCCTGATATCCGTTGGAAAGAGGTCGGCCAGCACATTTCCCATCTCATTCCGCTTGAACGCGACGATGAACTCGTCGCCGCTGTTCCAGTCTCTTCCTTTGACGCCGGGGAGCAGCTCATCTTTGTGACGAAACAAGGGCTCGTAAAGCGAACGGAGCTCGCTCAATACCAAGTGCAGCGCTACACCCGCCCGCTTGTGGCCGTCAATGTGAAAGAGGATGATGACGTCATCGCCGTCTACGCGACGGATGGATGCGGCCATCTTTGGCTTGCGACGCATGATGGACATGCGCTCTTGTTTGCCGAGGAGGAGATCAGCCTTGTTGGCGTGCGCGCGGCTGGCGTGAAAGGGATTCAATTGAAGGAAGGGGACTTTGTCGCCGCTGCGTGCCCCGTTCGCCTAGAAAAGGGGGGCTCGTTCGTCGTCGTGACGCAGCGCGGAGCGGTGAAAAAAGTGGCGATGAGCGAGTTTGAGCCGTCCTCACGAGCGAAGCGCGGCGTTGTGATCGTACGTGAAGTGAAATCCAACCCGCACCGAGTTGTCGGCGCCGTCTTTGTCAGCAACGATGAGGAAATGGTCGGATTGCGGACGGAAAAAGGGGTGGTCGAGACGATCGAAGCCGCTTCCCTTCGTCTCTCCGACCGCTACAGCACGGGTTCGTTTGTCGTTGACACTGACGAAGCCGGGATGGTGGTGGATGTCTGGAAAGAACCGACGAAGCTGCTTGGAAAAGGGGAGGAAGGATGAGGTTTAAGCGTCAAGAACCGTTCCGGTATCAGTTTGGCCGGCCGCTCCCGGCTGAACTGCGCACAGCCGATGGTGAGCGCAGCGTCTACATTCACGATCTAAGTCCGCACGGGATGAAAATCGAAACGGAAGGCCGCCTTCCCTTTTCAACAGGGGGAACGCTGGTTGACATCTCGTTTTGGCTAAACGCTGCCCCCTTTACGCTGCGGGGGCAGCTTGTCTGGGAAAGACCGTTTGTCCACGCCTACTATTATGGCGTCCGCCTCCATGTCACCAAACAAGAAGAAGCGCACTTGATCGAAGCCATCAAACGACATGCGGCCGAGAGCCGCCGAATATGACGCAAAAAGGGGCCCGAGTTTTGGCGGGGCCCTTTTTTGATTTTTGACGGAGGTATGGCGCATCCAAAACGGGTGCCCTTGTCACATGGATGCCAAAATCGTCTTCACCAAAACTTCCACCATTTATTTGCCCGTGTTCGAGCAGCGCTGGTGCTGGCAGCGGTTTGCCGAAACGACAACACGAGCTCGCGAAACGCTTTTTCCCGTTCTAAAATGCGCAGTTCGAGCTGTTTTCGCTCCTCTTCCTGCCTTGCCTTTTCCTCGTGACAGAACGCGACGACCGTTTCCAAATGTTCATGCAGCTGTTCCGTTTTTTGCTGCCATGCGTCCTCGTAATCGCGGAGTGAACGGCGCACCGTTTCGGCAGCTGCCGTCGTTTGCTCCTCGATGTAGTCAAGGCGGCCTTTCACCTCATCCATCGCTTGCCGGACCGTGGCTGTCGTTTCCTGTTTCAAGGCGTCGACGATATCGTCTTTTAAGCGGGCCGCCAACTGCTCGGCTATGTATGGCATCCCTTGATGCAGCAGGCGGGGCACATCGATGATTTCCCCTTCCATGACGGCTGTTTCCACTTGAGCGGCTGTCTCGTTGGCTCGCTCTGCCGGTTGTCCGTCCATTTGCCTGATCATTTCAGCCACTTCACGCGGATGGCGGCCGTCCTCAAGCCAAGTGCGGATATGGCGAAACCGGTCGATCAGCTCGTCGGTGTACATGCGTGCCCCCTCGGTTGTGCGTGGGACGGCAATCGATCCGGCGAACTGCTTTTCCCATTGTTTCAAATCGCGGGCGGTGACCCCGATTTTTTTCGCTGCTTCGCGGAGTGTATAGGTTTTCATCGCATTTCCTCATCCTTTCTCGTCTTTTGGCATTGATTTGCATTATGTTTTATTTTCCTACTCGGTCGTTGATTTTCCTGCCGCTTGACAAAACATAACAAAAGAAGTGGAAGTTAGCAAAAAAACAACAACTATTGTCGAAAAATGAAGAAGGTCATCGAAAGATGTTGACAAACTTGTATATACAAGATAAAATGAATTCAGGTTGTATATACAAGTTTGTTTGCAACCGGTTGCTGAAAGCGATTTAACGCTATAGCGGTCGTTGTTAAGGAAAGAAAAGGGAGGCGTTCATCATGGGGGCATACCAACAAGCAGCCGCGCAAATCGTTGAAGCCATCGGCGGCAAAGAAAACATCGTCGCCGCCACGCATTGTGTGACGCGGCTTCGGTTTGCGCTCAAAGAGGAAGGAAAAGTCAATAAGGAAGCGCTTGAGCGCATCGATGTCGTCAAAGGGTCGTTTTCGGCAAACGGCCAGTTTCAAGTCGTCATCGGCCAAGGGCTTGTCGATAAAGTGTATGACGACCTCATCGAGCTGACGGGCATCGGCCGGGCGACAAAGCAGGAGATTAAAGACGCTGCGGAAGCGAAGCTCAATCCGCTGCAACGCGCGATTAAGACGCTGGCTGATATTTTCATTCCAATCTTGCCGGCAATCGTGACGGCCGGTTTGTTAATGGGGATTAACAACGTCTTGACAGGCCCAGGCATTTTTTACGAAGGGAAATCGTTTGTCGAGGTGCACAAAGAATGGGCCGATTTGGCGAACATGATCAACTTGATCGCCAATACGGCGTTCGTCTTCCTGCCCGGTTTGATCGGCTGGTCGGCGGTGACGAAATTCGGCGGCAGCCCGCTCTTAGGGATTGTCCTTGGTTTGATGCTCGTCCACCCAGATTTGCTCAACGCTTGGGGCTGGGGAGCGGCGAAAGAAAAAGGAGAGATTCCGGTTTGGAACTTGTTCGGCTTTGAAGTGCAAAAAGTCGGCTACCAAGGACAAGTGCTGCCGGTGCTGGTGGCTTCCTACGTGCTGGCGAAGCTGGAGCTGTTTTTGCGCAAGCGCATTCCGGATGCGTTTCAGCTGTTGCTTGTCGCGCCGCTTGCGTTGCTCATTACGGGCTTTTTGGCGTTCATCGCCATTGGGCCGATCACATTTGCGATCGGCAATGCCATTACCCACTTGTTTGTCACGATTTTTGACACGGTTCCGGCTCTTGGAGGATTGTTGTATGGAGCGTTGTATGCGCCGCTTGTCGTCACCGGGATGCACCATACGTTCTTGCCGGTTGACTTGCAGCTGATTGCCAATACCGGTGGCACGTTCCTTTGGCCGATTTTGGTCATGTCAAACATCGCCCAAGGTTCGGCAGCGTTGGCGATGATGTTTGTCGCGAAGGAGGAAAAGCTGCGCGGTTTGTCGTTTACGTCGGCTGTTTCCGCGTATTTAGGCATCACGGAACCGGCGATGTTCGGGGTCAACTTGCGCTTTCGCTTCCCGTTTATCGCAGCGATGACAGGGGCGGCAATCGCCGGCATGTTTATTACGCTCAATAAAGTCATCGCTCCGTCGATCGGCGTCGGCGGCCTGCCGGGTTTCTTGTCGATCGTGCCGCAAAAGTGGACGCCGTTCTTTATCGGCATGGCGATCGCGATTGCGGTGCCGTTTGCGCTGACGTTTGTCTTTGGGAAAGTGCGTAAAGCCGCCCGCTCATGATTGCCGTGTGTGGAAGCAAGAGAACGATGTGCGAAATCATTTATTTCCCGCCCGTACCATTGGCCGCCGATGCCAATGGTATGTTTTTTATCCCGACGAACGAGGTGAAGAGAGATGTCAACAACCCCTTGGTGGAAAAAAGCGGTCGTTTATCAAATTTATCCGAAAAGCTTCTACGATACGAATGGAGACGGCATTGGCGATTTGCCGGGCGTGATCGAGAAGCTCGATTATTTACAAAAATTGGGTGTCGATGTCATTTGGCTGACGCCGATCTACGCGTCGCCGCAGCGCGACAACGGTTATGACATCAGCGATTATTTCCGCATCCATCACGAATACGGAACGATGGACGATTTTGACCGTCTGCTTCACGAAGTGCATGCGCGCGGCATGAAGCTGGTGATGGACATGGTCGTCAACCATACCTCAACCGACCATGAATGGTTTCAGCAGGCGCGCTCCTCGAAAACGAACCCATACCGCTCGTTTTACATTTGGCGCGACCCGAAGCCGGACGGCGGAGCGCCGAACAACTGGCAATCGAAATTCGGCGGCTCGGCGTGGGAATACGACGAACAAACCGGCCAATATTACTTGCATTTGTTCGATGTGACACAAGCGGACTTGAACTGGGAAAACGAAGAGCTGCGCCGCCGCATTTATGACATGATGCATTTTTGGCTCAAAAAAGGAGTGGACGGCTTTCGGCTTGACGTCATCAACTTGTTGTCAAAAGACCAGCGCTTCCCGGATGATGACGGTTCGGTGCCGCCGGGGGACGGGCGCCGCTTTTATACGGACGGACCGCGCATTCATGAGTTTTTGCAAGAGATGAACCGCGAAGTGTTTTCGAAATATGACGTCATGACGGTCGGGGAAATGTCGTCGACGACGATCGATCATTGCATCCGCTACACGAACCCGGAAAACCACGAGCTCAATATGACGTTTAACTTTCACCACTTGAAGGTCGATTACCCGAACGGAGAAAAATGGGCAGTCGCCCCATTTGATTTCCTTGCCTTAAAACGCATTTTGTCCGAATGGCAAGTCCGGATGTATGAAGGCGGCGGCTGGAATGCGCTCTTTTGGTGCAACCACGATCAGCCGCGCATCGTGTCGCGCTATGGCGATGACGGGACGTATTGGAAAGAGTCAGCGAAAATGCTGGCGACGACGATCCATTTAATGCAAGGGACGCCCTATATTTACCAAGGCGAAGAAATCGGCATGACCGATCCGAAATTCACCGATATTCGCGACTACCGCGACGTTGAGTCGCTCAACATGTACCGGATTTTGCGAGAACAAGGCAAAAGCGAGCAAGAAGTGATGGAAATTTTGCAGCGAAAATCGCGCGACAACTCACGCACGCCGATGCAATGGGACGACAGCCCGCATGCTGGTTTCACGTCCGGGACGCCGTGGATTCGCGTCGCCGACAACTACCGACGCATTAACGTGAAACAGGCGCTCGCCGACCGCGACTCGATTTTCTACCACTATAAGCGGCTGATTGAGCTGCGCAAACAGTATGATCTCATTACGACCGGGCGCTATGAGCTGCTGCTTGCGGACGATCCGCATATTTTCGCCTATATGCGTCATGGCGATGGAGAAAAGCTGCTTGTTGTCAACAATTTTTATCCAATCGAAACGACGTTCACGCTGCCGAAAGAAGCAGGAGCCGATGGCTATACGGGAGAACTGCTGCTTGCCAATTATTCGGACGCGCCGGCCGATTTTCGCCGCATGCAGCTGCGCCCATACGAATCGGTTGTTTATCTTTTGCGCCGGTCGTGATACAATACAAGCGGTGATTCTTATGCATGAAAACAAATATTTAACCATTTACCATGACCTCATTTCCCGCATCCGCCGCGGAGAATGGAAGGCGTACGACAAGCTGCCATCGGAACACGAGCTGGCCGCCCGGTATGAGACATCGCGCGAGACGATTCGCAAAGCGCTCCATTTGTTGTCCGAGCACGGCTATATCCAAAAAATGAAAGGAAAAGGATCTATCGTCCTTGACGTCGGCAAATATGACTTTCCCGTATCCGGATTGGTCAGCTTTAAAGAACTGGCGCAGACGATGAAGCAGCCGGTGCGGACGATCGTGCATGAACTGGCGATCATCAAGCCGGATCGCGAGCTCAGGCAGCATCTGCGCGCCTCAGGCAAAGACGAAGTGTGGAAAGTCGTGCGCGTCCGGGAAATCGGCGGAGAGCGGATTATTTTGGATAAAGACTTTTTTCTGAAAAAGCATGTGCCGCTATTGACCAAAGAAATTTGCGAAGACTCGATTTATGAATATTTGGAAACGAAGCTGCATTTGCCGATCAGCTTTGCGAAAAAAGAAATATCGGTCGACGAAGCGACGGACGAAGACCGGCGCTATTTGGATTTGCATGGCGATGACCGCGTCGTTGTCGTCAAAAACTATGTGTATTTAAGCAATGCTGTATTGTTTCAATATACGGAATCGCGTCACCGGCTCGACAAGTTCCGATTTGTCGATTTTGCGCGCCGGAAATGACAACGCCTTCTGTGCCCCAGGTTGTTTGGGAGTCAGCCCGGGGCGGATGGAAGTGTGGGCCACGCTGCAAACTGCAGCGCGGCTTTTTTTGTTTGCGTGGGCAACATAAATTTTATAAATAAAACTATGTTCTAAATCTTCAATGAAAATCATAAAAAAACTGCATTATGGCTATCCTTCTTGGTAACAACATCATCGCAAAGGAGGCGCCGACGTGGAAGGAACATGGTGGTCGCTGTTGCCTTTTCTGCTCATCATTCCGTTGGCGGTATGGCTGAAAGAAATTTTGCCCGGCCTCGTGGCCGGATTGCTCGTCGGAGCGTTTTGCCTTGAGTGGTCGGCTGTCGGCGCGATTGAGCGCGCTGTTTCCGCTGTTCTTCACGCCCTGACCGATCCGGAGCATATGAAGGTGGCCGCGTTTTTGTATTTGTTCGGTTCGCTTGTCGGCATGATGCAAATTACCGGCGGGATCAAAGGGTTTGTCGAGAGACTTTCCGGCCGCATCCGCTCGAAGCGGGGGATTTTGTTGTTCGTTTGGCTGACGGTGCCGGTGACGTTTTTTATGCCGATGTTTCGCATTATGCTCCTTGGACCAGTGATGAAAGCGGTCCTTCGCCAGTTTCGCATCGACCGCCGCCGCATGGCGTACATGATCGACGTCTCGACCGAGCCGATCATCGTGCTTTTGCCAGCGGCGACAGCGTTCGTCGGCTTTATGACTTCTGTTGTCGCCGCGGCGCTTGAGCAAAACGACATTCACGAATCGCCGTATGACGTGTTTTTGCGCAGCCTGCCGTACAACTTGTTTGCGATTGTCGCTCTGGCCGTCGGGGTGTTGACGACGATGTTGAACATCCGGATCGGCAAACCGCGGGCGAAAAAAGGAGAAGGGGAAACGAATACACTGCACGGGCTCGGATTGCGCAAGGAGCTGGCGCTGATCAACGGGGAGCCGTTGCACTTGTTTGTCCCGCTGGCGCTGTTAATCGCGCTGACGTTTGCCTTTTTCGTGTACGACGGGAGGAAACGCGGGGCAGAGAATTGGTGGGAGGCGTTTTCCGCGGCCGATGCGACATGGGCGATGCTGTTGGCGTTGTTTGTGACCATCCTTTTGTCGATGGCGTTTTATTTATGGCGCCGACAATCACTTTCAGAGCTGACGTACCATTTTTTTGCTGGGGGTAACGAAATGATGGCGCCGATCGGCATGCTCGTTCTCGTATGGGCGGTCTCGGCGGTGGCGGGGGAACTCGGATTTGCGGAGTACGTGTCGTCGACGTTCGGCACATGGCTGCCGGGGGCATTCGTGCCAGCGGCCGTGTTTTTGGTCGGATCGTTTTTATCATACTTTATCGGTTCTTCATGGGGAACGTGGGGCATTTTGATGCCGCTTGGCGTCACGCTTTCCCATGCGACCGGGGCGCCGCTCGAGGTGACAGTCGGCGCTGTGTTTGCGAGCGGGACGTTTGGCGCCTTTGCTTCGCCGCTTGGCGATACGACGATTACAACCGCAGCCATTATGGATATGGACTTGATGAGCTATGCGAAATATAAACTGCGCATCTCTCTCCTTTGCGCCGGCGTGTCGCTCGTTGGATACGTTCTTTTGCCGCTTTGGGCCGGTTGACCGCAGACGCCCCGTCTGCCCTCGCCGGGCTTTTTTTATCTACCCTGAAAATGTCAAAACTATATAGGTTCCAATAAAGAATTTCCAATTTGTTCGTTACCATTTGCACTTCGATACATGCGGATGCAATCTAATGTGTTAGGCAATCGGCGAAGTGTAAACCAAAAATTCAACTTAATTGAAGGAGATTTTCATCCTTTCGCGGCGACGTACTGGATTCGTCACAACATTTTATATCACAAACAATGTTCTAAATAATCAATAATCCAAAACAAAACAATTGCATATCTAAATCAACCGGAGTATGATAAAAACAACATACTGACTAGTTGGTAGCTACAAATCGAACTCAGTCACGCCCCATGCTCACCCAAACGAATATTGTGGGCGAAAGGGGCAAAAAAAAGGCAAGAAAGGAAGAGGGAGAAATGAAGACGCACATCATTACCGTCAACCCACGCTTTTGTGAAACTGATGCGCTCGGACATTTAAGCAACATTAGCTATTTTATTTATTTAGAAGAAGCGCGCACCCGCCTGTTTGATGAATTGCGTTACGTCGGGCGAACGGAGGACTGGCATTTTATTTTAGCTTCCACCAAGTGCGATTTTATCAACCAAGGATTCTTCGGACGACGATTGCGCGTGGAAACCAATGTCTCCCGGATCGGCAATAAAAGCTTTCAATGCATTCATCGCATCATGGAAGAGGAAACAGGAAGACTGATCGCCATCGGAGAGGCAGCGGTCGTCCATTTCAATTTCCAAACCCAAACGAGCGAACCGTTGCCTGATGACTTGCGGACCATGCTTGCCGAATACCTTGTGCCGTCCGTGGGGGAAACGATTTCGCCGTTATCGTGCAAAAAAAGGGAGTGAATACCATCCGCCTGTACGGCGGATTTTTCATTTTCAACTTTCCCACGTTTTTTGGACCGAACCACCGAAGGCGACATACTTTGTAAATAGACGAAATGGCGGAAAGGGGGAATCAACATGGCCATTCACGCTGTGATCGGCAATGCGGTGTATACATGCCGCGGGGAGCTTGAGACGTATTTTCAGCCGTTTCGCGATGGAACGATCGGCCGCTTTCATCCGTTTTCTACGCCGTTTGGCAAACAGCGGCTTATTTACGCCGACTGGACAGCAAGCGGGCGGCTGTACCGGCCGATTGAAGAGAAGCTAACGCATGAGCTCGGTCCATTTGTCGGCAACACGCATACGGAATCGAATGTGACCGGAACGAAAACGACGCTTGCCTATCGCTATGCAAAAGAAATCATCAAACAGCACGTTCATGCCGGGAAAAACGATGTCTTGATTATGCAAGGCGCCGGGACCACAAGCGCCGTCAACAAGCTGCAGCGTCTGCTTGGCTTGCGCGTACCGGAACGGTGGAAGCGCCGCTTGTCCCTTCATGATGAGGAGCGGCCAGTCGTTTTTGTCACCCATATGGAGCACCATTCAAATTTATTGCCATGGGTGGAAACCATCGCGGAAGTCGTGGCGGTCCGTCCGACAGAAAACGGGGATGTCGATCTTGACCATTTGCGCGAGCTGCTGGAGCGCTACCGAGATCGACCGCAAAAAATCGGTGCCTTTACTGCTTGCTCGAACGTCACGGGGTTGGAAACCCCATATCATAAGCTGGCGAAAATCATGCACGAGCATGGCGGCCTTTGCTTTGTTGATTTTGCTGCTTCCGCTCCGTACGTCCGCATCGATATGCATCCGGACGACCCAATGGAGCAGCTTGATGCCATTTATTTCTCCCCCCATAAGTTTCTCGGGGGGCCGGGAAGCGCCGGCGTGCTCATCTTTGACAGCCGGCTTTATCATCAGCACGCTCCGGATCACCCCGGCGGCGGGACGGTGTACTGGACTGACCCGTGGGGGAACTATGAATACATCCAAGCCATTGAGGAACGCGAAGATGGCGGAACACCGCCGTTTTGGCAAACCATCAAGGCAGCGTTGGCCATCCAGCTGAAAGAGCAAATGAACGTAAAACAGATGCGCGCCCGCGAAAAGGAACTTGTTTCCCTTCTTTTGCCGGCGCTAAAAAGCACTCCCGGCGTTCGCGTGCTTGAAGGACATCGGGACGACCGTCTTGGCATCATCTCATTTGTCATAGATGGATTGCATTACAACCTTGTTGTCAAACTGCTGAATGATCGCTTCGGCATTCAAGCGCGCGGCGGCTGTTCCTGCGCCGGACCATACGGCCACTATTTGCTTGGCATCGACAAGGAACAATCCGCTGCGCTGCTTCAAGAAGTCAAAAACGGCAATCCTCTCGCCAAACCAGGATGGGTGCGTCTGTCGCTCCATCCTACGATGACGAACGAAGAAGTGTATGCGATCATCCGCGCCGTCCGTCAAATCGCCCGCTATGGCCGCCGCTGGCAGGAGGAATACGAGTACGATGCTGGGAAAAATGAGTTCGTCCACCGTGACGATGATCGGTACATTCGGCATTTCTTTCTCTTTTAAGCTTCCGAGAGCAAGGACGGTCATTTTCCCGTGCGTTTTTGTTTTCAGTCCTAGCCAGAACTCGGTACAATAAAGGCATCTTGACCAAAAGAAGGTGAGAACCGATGAACGAATTGTACCATTTGCTTGTGCGGACCGATCGGGAGCAACAATTGTACAACCAAGCGCGTCGCCTTGCGGAACGGTTTGCGGAAAGGGCGGCGCATGATGACGAACAGGCAACGTTTCCATTTGCCGATTTTGCCGATTTAAAAGAGGCTGGATTCCTTTCCTTGACCGTCCCGACTGAATACGGCGGCCAAGGGGCGTCGCTTTATGAGCTCGTGCTCGTGCAAGAGACGATTGCCCAAGGTTCTGGGGCAACGGCATTGTCGTTTGGTTGGCACGCCAGCATTCTCATGCGGCTGTTTTTGCTTCGCCGCTGGCCGGAGCCCGTTCTCACCCGTTTGGCGAATGAAGTCGTTTGCCGCCACGTGCTCATCAACAGCGCCCACTCTGAACGGACAACTGGCAGCCCGGCGCGCGGCGGTAAACCGGAAACGACGGCCGTCTTTCGCCATGGCCGCTTTGTGCTTCGGGGGCGAAAGACATTTGCATCGTTAGCCCCTGCGCTCGATTACGTCTTAATTTCCGCCACGATGGAAGACGGTCGGGTCGGTGAATTTCTCGTGCCGATGTCTGCTTCAGGCATTCGCATCGAACCGACGTGGAACACGCTTGGCATGCGGGCGACGCGCAGCGATGATCTTGTTCTTGAAGAAGTCGAAGTCGACCAAGAGGCGCTCGTAGAGACGCTTGGAGAAGCGAACGAAGCTGCTCCGGCGCAAGGATGGCTGTTGCACGTGCCGGCTTGTTACTTAGGCATCGCCATTGCGGCGCGCAATGAGGCGCTTCGCTTTGCCAAGACGTACCAGCCTAATACCCTGCCTCACCCAATCGCCTCGACGCCCGAAGTACAGCGGAAAATCGCTGAAATGGAATGGCGCCTCACCCATGCGCGCCATTTCCTGTACGCGGTCGCCGATTTATGGGATCGCTATCCGGAAAAACGGATGGAAATGAAAGAGGAGTTGGCAACAGCCAAATTGGTCGCCACCAATACCGCGCTTGAAGTCGTCGATTGGGCGATGCGCATTGTCGGCGGACAAAGCTTGTTTACTGACAATCCGCTTCAGCGGCATTACCGTGACGTCCGCGCTGGGCTCTACAACCCGCCTGCTGACGACTTGACGCTTCAATGGCTTGCTAAGCGGGCATTGTCTCACAACCCACCTGCTCCATAAAACAGAACGGATTCAAGCAACACGAAAAAGCTGTCCCTGCTTTGTGGGGGACAGCTTTTTTGATGCCAAGCGGTTATTCCACCTCAAGCGCCGAACGCAAAAATGCCGGCAACGCGAAACATTGGCGAAAGATCCCATCGTTCACATATTTCGTGTCATTTGGAATGGTAGTCTGCACCGGAAAATCGAGCGGCCGTTTCGAGCCGATCGTAAAGCTCCACAACCCTCCTGGATACGTCGGCACCACGGCGGTGTACACAAGCACATGCGGGAACAGTTCGCGAATATTGCGGTACGTCCGCTTCAAAATATCCAGATGGAAAATCGGCGACTGGCTTTGGCAGACCATCAGCCCATCCGCTTTCAACGCGCGATGGACGTTGGCGTAAAACTCCGGTGAAAACAAGGCTTCCGCCGGGCCGACTGGGTCGGACGAGTCGATCATAATGACGTCGTAGACGCTTTCCTTCCCTTGCACAAACTTGACGCCATCATCATAAACAAACCGCACGCGCGGATCCGATAAGTTGCCGGAGACGGCTGGCAAATGCTCTTTGCACGCCCGGACGACTTTTTCGTCGATTTCCACCATGTCGATGGCTTCAAGATGAGCGTATTTCGCCGTCTCACGAGCTGCGCCGCAGTCGCCGCCGCCGATGATGAGCACCCGCTTCGCTTCCGGATGAAACTGCAGCGGCACGTGCGAAATCATTTCGTTATAAATATGGCCGTCAATCGAGGTCGTTTGCACGACGCCATCGAGTACGAGCATGCGGCCAAAATCGTACGAATCCAAAATCATCACATGCTGGTACTCGGACGGCTCGGCAAAAATCACCTCTTTGATTCGATAGCTGATTTTTAAGTTGTCGCGATCATCTTCGGTGAGCCAAAGCTCTCCATTGTCCATATGCAAGTAAGGTGGCAAAGCGTTTCCTTCGTGTTTCATTGTGACCTCCTTTAGTCATGCAGATGTTTTCACACCTTTCTAATCTTAATATATTCTTCGTCTTGTGGCAAACAAAGGGGATGTGATCGGCCGGTGCCGGACGTATTCATCCCGCCGCCCATGTTTGACGACTGGTTTCGTTTTTCCAACTGATGATCGTTCTTGCCGCCACATCCCGCGCAAAGGCCGAGCGCCAAGGTGCCAATCGCCGCAAAGGCCGCCATCGGTTTCGCATCATCCCGCGTCTTCCTTCCGTAGAGCGATGCTTAGTGATCGTGTGCCTGCCAAACACCAAAAAACTCTCCAGCTTATAGCCAGAAAGTTTCCTCAACCGCGCCGCTCTTTCAATAAAGAACGAAGCGACGCTCGGTCTTCAAGCAAGTCGGCGAGCGTATACGCATCCAGCACACGCAAAAACGCCTCTAACGCCTCGTGAAGTGCGAAGCGAAGCCGACATACCGGCGTTAAGACGCACTCATTGCCGTGGGCGGCAAAACACTCGACAAGCGACAAGTTTTCCTCCGTTTCGCGAACAACCGCGCCGATGACAATCTCCGCGGGGCGTTTCGCAAGGCGGATTCCACCGTTGCGCCCACGGATCGTTTCAATGTAGCCGAGTTTGCCAAGCTCATAGACGATTTTGCTTAAATGATGCTCTGAAATGGAAAAGGCAGCGGCAATGTCTTTGATGTTCGTTTTTTCTTCTTCATCAAGCGCGCCTAAAAACAAGAGGACGCGCAAGGCGTATTCCGTATAGTTCGTCAACTGCATCGTGATTCACAACCTTTAAGCGACATTCTTGATCCCATTGTACCACACCTGATTCGAACGGAGAATTGTGAACAATTTATTAAAGATGTATTTGAAATATTGTTTTTTCGCAATGCTCATGGTTGAATAAAAGATGTATTAAAAATACATGTTTTACAAGGGGATGAAATCATGACAACGACAACGAAATTGCATCCAAAAACGATTGAAATTGTGAAATCAACGGTGCCTGTCTTGGAAACACATGGCGAACAAATTACGAAGCGGTTTTATGAACTCATGTTTTCCAATCATCCGGAACTGCTCCATATTTTCAACCACGCCAACCAAAAGCAAGGGCGGCAGCAACGCGCCTTGGCCGCAGCCGTGTATGCGGCAGCGCGCTATATCGACCAGCTTGATGCTATTTTGCCGGTTGTGCGGCAAATCGGCCATAAACACCGCAGCTTAGGAATCAAACCAGAACAATACCCGATCGTCGGAAAGCATTTGTTGCTGGCGATCAAAGACGTGCTCGGCGACGCCGCCACCGACGAAGTGATCACGGCTTGGGCGGAAGCATATGAAGCCATTGCGTCCGTTTTCATTCAAGTGGAAAAAGAGCTCTACGATGAGGCAGCGGCCAAACACGGAGGCTGGCGTGACTTTCGCCGATTTGTCGTCGTGAAAAAGGTGAAAGAAAGCGGCGTCATTACTTCGTTTTATTTGGAGCCGGAAGACGGCAAGGCCATCAGTGATTATTTGCCGGGTCAATACGTGAGCGTCAAACTGTCGATTCCGGGCGAGACGTATACGCATATTCGCCAATACAGCTTATCGGATGCACCTGGAAAAGGGTATTACCGCATCAGCGTCAAACGGGAAGCAGCTACAGCGGACAAGCCGGCCGGCATTGTTTCCAACTATTTGCATGATCATGTCCAAGAGGGCGACGTGCTCGAGCTTAGCGCTCCAGCCGGCGATTTTACGCTTGATTTGTCCAAAACGACGCCGGTTGTGTTCATCAGCGGCGGCGTCGGCATCACTCCGCTTTTGAGCATGGCGCATACGTTGGCCATCCGCCAACCGACCCGCCCAGCGGCGTTTTTGCATGCTGCTTTGAATGGCCGCGTGCACGCGTTTGATAAGGAGCTTCGGATGTTGGCGGAACGCCCGTCATTTTCTTACCGTATTTGTTACGAGTCGCCATCCGACGAGGACCGCCGCCATCCACATTTTGGCAAAGAAGGGCGGATCGACCTCGCATGGATGCAATCCGTGATCCCGACGAAAGACGCAGACTTTTATTTCTGCGGCCCGATGCCGTTTATGAAAACCGTCTATCGTGCCCTAAAACAATGGAGTGTGCCAGAGGAGCACATCCATTACGAATTTTTCGGCCCGGCCGGCGATTTGACGAAAGACTGAGAGAGGTTTTTCGCTTGCCAGGGGGATGACCCAAAAGGGTCATTTTTCTTAACAAAACACAACATATTGTTTCTTAATGATTGTTTTATACCTATATACGGTAATAAGAAAGGGTGTCCCGATCCTTTTGGGACACCCTCTTTTGTTATCTTCCCTGTTGGCAAGTTCATGAATTTTTTGTATGATGAATTGCAAGAAAAGCAAGAAAAGGGAGAGACAACGCATGACGACATTTCGCCAACATCGCTGGCAATCATTTTTGCAAGGTTACGAGCAGCGCGCTCGAATCCTTATCTCCTGCCCAGATCGCCCGGGCATCGTCGCGGCAGTGACGTCGTTTCTGTACGAACAAGGGGCGAATATCGTTGAATCGAGCCAATATTCGACCGATCCTGAGGGAGGGACGTTTTTTCTCCGCTTGGAGTTCGACTGTCCAAACATCGCCGAGCGAAAAGAAGAGATCGAAGCGGCATTTGCCCCGATCGCTGCTGAATTTCAGATGCGTTGGCAGCTTCGGCTGCACAACGACATTCGGCGAATCGCGATTTTTGTCTCCAAAGCCGAGCATTGTCTGCTTGAACTTCTTTGGCAATGGCAGGCGGGAGAGCTGATCGCCGACATCGCCCTTGTCATCAGCAACCACCCCGACTTGCGCGAGACGGTCGAGTCATTTGGCATCCCTTATGTGCATATTCCGGTGACGAAAGAAACGAAAGCGGACGCCGAAGCCGAACAAATCCGTCTGCTTCGCGACTATCAGATCGACACCATCGTGCTTGCCCGCTACATGCAAATTTTGTCGCCGGCGTTTGTCGCTGAATTCCCGGGACGGATCATCAACATCCACCACTCATTTTTGCCCGCCTTTATTGGCGCGCGTCCGTATGAGCGGGCGTATGAGCGCGGCGTCAAATTGATCGGCGCCACATCGCACTACGTCACCGACGATTTGGATGAAGGGCCGATCATTGAGCAGGACGTCGCCCGCGTGGACCACCGCCACCATCCGGACGACTTAAAGCGGATCGGCCGACTGATCGAAAAAACGGTGCTCGCCCGGGCGCTTCGGTGGCATTTGGAAGACCGGGTCATCATCCACGGAAACAAAACGATCGTGTTTTATTGAACCCAAGCGGGAGAGGATTTTTCCTTTCCCGCATGGTATAATGAAGACAAGCAGGATTTGGCCGCCCAAAGAGCGAAATTTCATCCGTAGGGAAGGAGGGAAAAAGCCTATGGGAGAAAAACGGACGCCCAGCGGTTTTCTGTTAAAACAACGTGCGTTTTTAAAATTGTATTTGATTACGCTCACCGAACAGGAGCGGCTCTACGGGCTGAAGCTGCTTGATGTATTGCGCCAAGAGTTCAAGCCGTTCGGCTACCGGCCGAACCACTCCGAAGTGTATAAGGCGCTGCACGATTTGATCGAAGACGGCATTTTAAAACAAGTGAAACAGAAAAAAGAGGGAATGAAGTACCAAGAAGTCGTTTACTATCGGTTCGCCGAGGGCGGACAGGAAAAGGCGAAGCTGTACAAACGCCAGCTCAAAGCGGAGCTTGATCGGTGCGCGGCGCTCATTCGCAAGGCGATTGAGGACAACTTCGGTTGAGAGCGCCTCGTTTTTTCTTTGTTATATTTACATAATATATTTATGGTCTAGTTCTTTTGTTTTGCGTCCCGCCGGGCGATCTAGTAGAATGAGAGGGGAAGATCGCCACAGAGAGGAAGTCAGAAGATGGGAACATGGCCGTTGACGGTCACGAAAGAAATGGAAAAGCGAAAAGAACTGTTCCGCCGCGATCCGGATCGCGCGTTGATTGGAGCGGGCGGGTACAAGGCGGCAGATGAGGCGATCGTGCACGATGCCGCCATTGCGCTCGCGCTTGGGAAAAACGTGCTCTTAAAAGGCCCGACCGGATCGGGAAAAACGCGGCTTGCTGAAACGTTGTCCGCTTTGTTTGGTCAACCGATGCACAGCATCAACTGTTCCGTGGACTTAGACGCCGAAGCATTGCTCGGTTTTAAGACGATCGTGCACAAAAACAGCCAGGCGGTGATCGAGTACGTGCCCGGACCCGTCATCCAGGCGATGACAAAAGGGCATTTGCTATATATTGACGAAATTAATATGGCGAAACCAGAGACGCTGCCGATTTTAAACAGCGTCCTTGACTACCGGCGGCGGCTCACGAATCCGCTCACCGGCGATCTCGTGCAGGCGAAACCGACATTTGGCGTCATCGCCGCGATCAATGAAGGCTATATTGGCACCGTACCGCTCAATGAGGCGCTCAAAAACCGGTTTGTCGTCATCAATGTGCCGTATGTGCAAGGAGAAACATTAAAATCGGTATTGTTGGCGCAAACTACATTAACGGATGAGACGTTGATCGATCGTTTCGTCGCCCTGTCGGCTGATCTGCTTGTGCAGGTGCGAAACGGACAAATCGCCGAGGAAGCGGCTTCGGTGCGCGCTTTGTTGGATGCGTGCGATTTGGCGGCGTACATGCCGCCATTGCGGGCCATTGAACGAAGCATCGTCGATAAGCTCGACGATGAACGGGAACGGGCCGCAGTGCGCAACATCGCTGAAACGTGGTTTGACGAATAGGAGGCTCGGCATGGAGCGGTTTATGATGTTCAATGACCGAACGGTCGACTCGAGTTTGGTCATGCAGCTTTCTGACCTCGCCCAAACGCTCATGCGCCGCCGCGACGTTGCCATCCAGTTCGCCGCCCATTCCGGCGTGCATTGTGTCAAGCCGGTCGTTTACGTCAGCCATTTTTGGGATGGGTATCCACCATTGGAGCGGGAAACGGCAATGAAAAGCGACGTCGGCTTGCGCATCATCGGCACGTATCGGCACACCGACCGATTGGCGGTTCGCGCCTTCCGACATGCGGTGGAATCCCGACCGCTCTCCAAGCTTTCCAAACAGCTGTTTACGTTCGCTGAAGATCTTCGCTTGGAAGCCGTCTGCGAGCGGGAACGTCCCGGGATGAAGCGATGGTTCCGCACGCGCCGCCGCTTGTACCGCCGCTACTTCACTCAGCAATGGCAAGCAAACAGGACGCGCGGCGCTTGGGCTGATCAGTTTTTGGCGGGGATGTATTTGCGGCTCACGGCCAATTCGCCGCTTGATGATGCGCCGCTGGCTCCGATGGCGGATGAAGCGGTGCAGGCGCGCCTTGAAACGTTATGGCCGCAATTTTTTGATGCTTCCTCGACAGCCGAGGTGGCGGACTGGGCGTTCGCCGTTGTGGAACTGATGAAGGACGTGCTGCCTCATGATATGGTCAATGCCTATACATCGCTGCCAATCGTTGAGGATGATGCGGACGAGAAAACGATGACGCTTCAAGATCTCAAACGGACCAACCCATTGGAAAACCGCGATGCCCTTCAAGAGGCGGATGGAGAGGCCAAGCGGCAATTGCTGCCAACGTGGCATCGGGAAACGAGCCGGGCGGGTGGAAGCTTTCTCCGCTTTGAGCTCGAACGAGGCAGCCGCACCGAGATCATCAGCGATGAGGCGAGGCCGGGTGAAGACGGTGATCAGGCGCTGGCCGTCGTGAAAGGAACGTCTCGGCCGACGGCGCGAAACGAGTATGGCCTGGAAGCGCAAGCATCCTTCAGCGAACAGCCGCCGGCTGGAAACAGTGCGCCGTATGGCGAGGCCAACCGCCAAGCCGATCTTGTGCTTCTTCCTTCGTCGCCAAACCTCGCGCATCTTGAGCAATACCGCGCCAAACAGGCGGCGGTGGCGCCGTACCGAAAACGGCTTGTGCGCATCATGGAACAATGGCTTGAACACAAGCGCTCCGCTTGGCGCACGAACTTGCCCGTCGGTCGGCTGCGCAAACAATTGGTGTCGTTTTTCACTGATGAGCGGCCGCGCTTGTTTTACAAAAAAGGCGAGCCGACGCGGCGGTTTGATGCAGTCTTCGGCCTGCTTGTCGATTGCTCGGCTTCGATGCATGACAAAATGGAAGAGACGAAAACCGGGCTCGTTCTTTGCCATGAGGTGCTGAAAACGTTGCGCGTGCCGCACCAAATTGTCGGATTTTGGGAAGATGCGAACGAAGCAGCCGCTTCGCGTCAGCCGAACTATTTGCAGATGGCGGTCTCATTCCATCGCTCGCTTGAGCCGTCGAGCGGCCCGGCGATCCTGCAGCTCGAGCCGCATGAAGATAATCGCGATGGATTGGCGATTCGCTGGATGACCGAACAGCTCCTCAAGCGCCCGGAAGCACAAAAAGTGCTGCTCGTCTTCTCTGACGGCGAACCCGCCGCGTACGGATATGAACAAAACGGCATCATCGATACGCACGAAGCAGTCGCCGAAGCGCGCCGCCGCGGCATTGAGGTCGTCAATCTCTTTTTAGGCCACGGGGCCGACGATGAGTCAACGCGGCGGACGATTGAAAACATCTATGGTCGTTTCCGCGTCTTTGTTCCGCATGTGAGCGCGTTGCCGGATCGGCTGTTGCCGCTCTTGAAAACGTGGTTGCAAAAAAGTTTGTGACAAAAAGGTGGGACCCCATGATCAAATTATTCACTGACAGCGATCTAGACGGCATCGGTTGCGGATTGCTCGCAAAGCTGGCGTTTGCCGAGGTGAACATTTCGTTTTGTTCCTATCGCAATTTGGATGAACGGGTCGTCCAATTCTTGCAAAGCGACGAGGCCAACGGCGCCATGTTGTTTATCACCGACTTGGCCGTCGGCAAGGAAGTGGAACAGCAACTCGCCGAACGGGCGGCGCGCGGCGGCCATGTGCAAGTGATCGACCACCACGTGACGGCGCTTCATTTCAATGACTACCCGTGGGGACAGGTGGTGCCGGTGAGGGATGATGGCAAAAAGACGTGCGCCACCTCGCTCTTTTACGACTATCTCGTCCGCGAGGGAAAACTCGCACCTAATGAAACGCTAGATGGGTTCGTCGAGCTCGTCCGCCAATACGACACGTGGGAATGGGAAGAGAATGGGAATTTGCAAGCGAAGCGGCTGAATGATTTGTTGACGATTTTCGGGCTTGACGGCTTTTGGGAGACGATGAGCGAGCGGCTCGCCTCCAGAGAACCGTTCTCCTTGACCGAGACGGAAGAGCTGCTTCTCGATATGGAAGAGAAGAAAATTCAGCGTTACATTCGGCAAAAGCAAAAACAACTTGTTCAGCGCTGGCTTGGTGACTATTGCATCGGCGTCGTCTTTGCCGAGCGCCATTTGTCGGAATTGGGCAATGCGTTATCCAAGCGTTATCCTCATCTTGACTTGATCGCTTTAGTCAACATGGGGACGAAACATATTGGCTTTCGCACCATTCATGATGACGTCAACGTCGCTGAGTTTGCCCTGCAATTCGGTGGCGGCGGCCATCCCAAGGCGTCCGGCTGTTTGATCGATGATACAACATTTCCGCTGTTTGTCGTCGAGACGTTCCCGCTTCTGCCGGTATACGGTGATGCGGAACAAAACCAATTGAACAAAAAAGACGAGGCCGAAGGAGTGTTTTGGACAAATCACCATGGCCAATGGTGGCTGAGTCGTAAAACCGCTCAAGGTTGGAACGTGTATGCCGATGGGGGAGAGACCCATACGTTCCCAGAGGAAATCGCCGGCGAACGCTGGCTGAAGCGGCAGTTTGCCGCTGGCCTTGCCCATGATGCAGCCGTGCTCGACTTTTTAAGCGTTCGGCTCGGACGAGACAAAGATGCCATTCAAGCCGACTATAAAGCGGCCGTCAAACAATACAAGCAACAAACCGGCATTGAATCATGATGCCGGTTTTCTTTTTCTAAGAAACTGAACTGTGCTAAATCGGATTGCGGCGCTAACCGGCAAGGTCATCACAACCCGCAAGGTCCAACAGCCACATATGCGCAAAAAGAAAAAGGTGTTCCGATCTCTTTTAGGAAGGATTGGGACACCTTTATTTGTTGCGGAAACGCCGAAGAGAAAATGTTAACATAATTGTAACAGTTTTTGTGTTTAGGAAAAACAGTCTTTGATTATAATAATAATAGGGAGGTGAAGACGGTGAAACAGTATGTCTTTTCCTTCTACACAGTCCAAGGGAAAACGATTGTGTGGGAAGAGGCCATTCCGGCATCTGGGATGATGGAAGCCTTTTCAAAAGCCCAACGGCTTCTGGTGAAACATAAGCAAGAAAAAGGCGTGCCAGTTCGCGTTCGGTATAAAGGCGTCCGCTATCGTCAAACGGATATTGCCTAAACGAAAGGAGAAAGGATGAGATCATGCGGTCCCTGCAGCTGCCGACGCGCAGTGGGTAACGTGCAGCTTCTTGAATGAGAATCAAGAGGCTGCGCGTTTTTATTTTATTTTAGGTGGGCGTGTCGATGGGCGTTTTTTTGTTTTGTCTCACTATTATGAGACTACTTGTTATCGAAACAGACTCTTTCGTAACTTCTTATAATTTATATTATGTCAACCGGAATTTAAAAAATATAAAGCAGTTATTAGTTACTTAACTTCCCTTTCTTTAATTTTATAAAATTCTTCGCTAAATGATTTGTCACGCTTCAACCATGTATAATACGTTCCTAATGTAATTCCAACTGTTTCACATGCTTGATGAACGCAATAACTTTTTCGATATTCATCGATAAAAGCTTTTTTTCTTGCTGCAACAGCTTGTTTTGTCTTTTTAAATTTCAACAAAAACAATTGATTTATCTAACAACACGATACGTATTTATGGGAAAGGAAAAAAAGAGCGCTTACTCCCCCTTCATCCCATGGTTGTCCCATTAATTAAAAGCTATATGGAAAGTTTAGAAGAATATCAGCTCCATCCTTCCCAACCGGTATTTCTAAATAAAAATGGCAAAAAACTGAATCCGCGTGGTTTACATAAGATATTTAAAGAAATCTTACAAAAAGCAGGTCTGCCACCTCAACGGTTCTCACTCCATCATTTGCGGCATACGTTTGCTACCTTGTTGATACAAGAAAATAAAGAAAATGTTGATTTGCGTACCGTACAAGAACTACTCGCGGTCATGAAAGTTTAGTCACGACGCAAGTATACACGCATGTTGACTTTGAGCAAAAGAAAAAAGCGATTGAAACATTTAACATATTTTGAAACCTGCTTAGTACGGAAATAACTACCCTAGCTGGGTAGTTATTTTCCCGTGTGAATATGAGTTGGCGGATACAAAGGTGTTTTTTGCAAGAAAAAAGTGCAGAGTATTGCAGTATATAAATTCGTTTATATCGAATAAAAATTCAATCTGAATTCTCGCTATTGAGGGCTTGACATGGAGCCTCTGCAGCCATGATTCTTTTGCCAAGCGGCCAGCTGCAATAGATTTGGCAAACCCAAACAGGTTATCATGGCTGCCCCTCCATGTAAAGCCTCTCTGCATAACCATTTGCATAAAAATTTTGCACATCTCTGCACTTTAATTTTGCAATAAACAACCTGTTTTGAAGTATCGCTTCGATTGACTCGAAAGAAAAATATTAGGGTGCGAAATTGTGAACGATACTTCTTATAAATATTAATGCAGCAATTATAAGAACAACTAAAATTATCGTTAGTGTTATTGCTTCTATGTTTTAGTAATGAACCAATGAGAAGCAGCTTGCGTGCAATCATATACACATTTTTAAAAGTTCTTTTAATTGTCCCCAACATTGATTTTCTTGCCAATATTTATTATTCGCTGTCGATGGATGTGGCAGAGGAATGATATATATTTTTTTATCTTTTACCTTTAATACCGTTTTAAAAGCAACGGAGTTTGAATAAGTTCCCCCAGCTTCTATATTAAACTGATAATCTCCGTTCCTTTTTATTCTAATATTTATATTAACCTTCTTATTTTCAGTATGTAATATATTAAAATCGTCCTCTAAAGTTGCTCCTTTGTTAAAGATTTTTACTAAAAAATAAGTTACTTCTTCAGAAAAAGAGAATATAAAACATTCATTTTTTATTTGATTTATTCTTTCTTCAAGGAATCTGAACTCAACTTCTTCAAAATATTTTATGAACGAACCCTTACTTCCTAAACCACTTACCTTATTATCATGATCGACTAATACAGTTTTGACTAGTTCTGTAAAACAAAAATCTAGTTCTCGCCCTTTAATTTCCGCTAGCAGCCTATAAATCTTATCTAATCTCTTATATATACCCGTACCGGATTGAATAATTTTTTTATAGAAATCATTGCAAAAGGTATTCCAATCTTGCTTCGATCTATCGTATTCCTGCTTTAAATACTTATTAACTAATCCATATACTGTAGATACAAACATGACAGAAGGTTTACTTCCAAAATTCTCGGTTAAGATATCTGGGCATGGAGAACAGCCTGTATTAATTTCTCTTATTATGTTATCAATAGAAAAATATTTTGCGTCTAGTAAATTTAGACCGGCTCTGTCATTTGTATTTAGATTTATCCAAATTTCATCATTGATCTTATCATCCATTTTTAATTTTAATTTATTGGTAAATGCCATGTACCCCTTACTCCTTTGTAATTTTTTTATTTACTTATTCTTCTCGATTAGCTTTAATTCCTTCTTAAACTAAACTGTCTTATTATGCCCCAGTTGACCTAAAAAAGAAGAAGATCAAATGACCTTCTTCTTGAATACTTTGGTGACAGATAGGTTTCTACTGCTATCTCGAAAATATGAAATTGTAGAACATGAAGATTTGAAACGTTCGATTTGTTGTCAATCAAGACAGCTCCTTATTAAGCTTATACAGATACTAAGCTGTAAATTAGCACATTATTTCAGAATCCCTTTTTCAAATTATTTCAGGTGGATTCGGAAATAATGTGCAAAATTTTTGCGGATTGTTCCGGATTTTGCACATTCTTTCGGAACGTTTGCACGCTCTTTCAGATGAAGATTTCCAGCGCGCCTGATGGACCGATGGAAAATGGAAAAGTGAAAGCACAAAAGAGGCCGATTCGGCCCCTTTCGTGCTAATACCCCATTTCCTCTGCGGCCATGCGCACCACTTCTTCGTCAATGGCGTCCTTTTTCAGCTGATACCCGTATAACAGGCACGTCGTGGCCAACGTGTTGATCACCCGAGGCCATCCCCGCGACTGCAGGGCAATCGCCTCTAACGCCGATGGAGTGAAGATCAGATGCTTCGCCCCGGCCTAGGAGGAAAGAAGGCAGCACACTCACGGTTTTGCGACACTCTCGCGAGCGTATCGTGCGATCCAAAGGCGATACTCCCCCTCTGCCGTCAACGCATAGCGTTGGTAGTATCCGTGACGATGCAAGGGGCGGCGGGATGGACAGTGGGGGCATTGGTTCACGTCGGGAAAATCGTTCCCTTTCCCACGATCCGTATACGTTTGAATGTCAATGCCAAAGTCGTGAAACTGGATCACACTTCCTCCCCCCTCATTGAAACGAATGGAAATCTTTGTCCGAATCAATTCACAAAAAATTTAGCACATTCCTTCAGAAAAGGGGAGAGGGCTTTCTGAAAGAATGTGCAAAAAAATGGGCGTTTTGTGCTGAAATATTTTGACGCTACCTTTTATAAGTAACCTGCTTCGTAACTTGAATAAGAAAAAGGCTCTACTCCTTATTGAAGTAAAGCACCCGTTTGTTGAAGAAGAATTGATTTTTTAATCGCCTGCAATATGCACTTTCCCAATATTTGACCTAGAAATTTTGTCAATAAACTCTTGATATTCGTTACGTTTATTGTGCGAAATAAACATTTTATAATTGTTGAGGTCTGTAATAAGATTTTTAAGTCTTTCACCCGAAAAAGTTTCATCACTAGCATAAAAGTCACTTAACGTTCTAAGTTCCAAATAACTACGCCACAATTTCTTTGAATTAAATATTTCATTGTGCAGACTTTCTGTTATTTCAAATATCCCAACCTCTCGACCTTCTCTATCATATAATACGACATCAAACCCCATATAAAAGCACCACCATTTTTTATTTCGGTATGGACGGAATCATTTTTTCAAATAATATATTTATCTCGATGTGCTTGGCAAAGCACTAATCGAATCGATGAAAAGCTGAAAGTTCTTTAAAAAACGTTCAAGTTTGACCATTACAACATGTGGCCCGCTTTTCCTTCGTAATAATGGAACAGCCTTGTTTTGCCTTTGTTCTTGGACATGGTCCGAACTTCTCCCAAAAAAACGCACGCAAAGCAATCAAAACGTTTGATTTTGCTTCCATCTAAATTTTTTATATTTTTACAGTTTTTTAAACTTAATTCCATATTCACTTTACCCTTATTTTTTACAATAACCATGTCGAAAGAAATCCATTCTTGGAAAGGGAGAGTGAAGAATCAGTGAAAAAATCAACAAAAATCGGTTTGTCTCTTTCGATGTCGTTAGGATTAATGGCCCCTTATTTTTCGACAGAAGCCAGTGCTGCTGAACAGAACCGCCATCCGTCCACATTGCAGCCTATCGTCGAGAGCGGCGAAGTCATCGCCCACCGCGGCGCTTCCGGCTATGCACCTGAACATACATTGGTTGCGTATGAAAAAGCCATTCAGATGAAAGCGGATTATGTAGAGTTAGATTTGCATATGACGAAAGATGGGGAATTGGTTGCGATTCATGATTCCACATTAACAAGAACAACGAACGTGGAAGAAGTGTATCCCAACCGTGCCCCTTGGAAGGTAAAAGACTTTACGCTTGCCGAAATCAAACGGCTGGATGCTGGATCTTGGTTTAATCAGACACATCCTGAATACGCCAAAAAACAGTATGCACAAGAGAAAATTCCAACCCTTCAAGAAGTCATTGACTTCATTAAAAAGAAAGATCGCAAAGTAGCTCTGTACATAGAAACGAAGGACCCGGATGTATATCCAGGAATGGAAGAAAAACTGGTCGATATATTAAAAAAGAACGGATATTTAAAAAAAGGAAAAGTAATTTTCCAATCATTCAGCGAAGCAAGCTTAAGAAAACTGCAGGAAATCGTTCCAGAGGACATTCCGCTTATCCAGCTTTTTAGCCCCAAAATGATTCAAGGCAAAAATCTTGACGATGTCTTCAACCGAACGGCCGAATACGCAGAAGGAGTTGGGCCGGATTACTCTCTCGTTACCCCAACATTGATGCAGGAAGCCCACGAACGCAACATGATCGTCCATCCGTATACGGTGGATACACAAGACAAAATGATCGAACAATTATCTCTGGGCGTTGACGGCATGTTTACAGACTATCCCGATAAATTAGTAGAATTAAACAAAAAACCTTATATTTCCCATGGAATAGCAAGCGGGGAAGTAACGGATACTTCCGCCGTATTATGGGCACGGACAAACAAACCTGCCACCGTACAATTTGAAATTTCCGAGAATGCGTCCTTTCAACACAAAATAATAAAAAAGGCCAAAGCAGTTTCGAAATATGATTTCACCGTACAGGTAAATGTAACAGGATTAAAACCGAATACCACTTATTATTACCGCGTACAGGCTCTTCCAGGCTCTTATCAAGTAACGGGAAGTTTCAAAACAGCGCCAACGTCCAATGACATAATCCCCCTCACAATCGTCTGGGGAGGTGACACAGGAGGCCAGGGGAAAATTCCTCCATTTCGTTCTTTTGCGGCAATGGCAGAATTGAAACCAGATTTCTTCTTATTCAGTGGAGATACGATTTACGCGGATAATGCGACTCCGGCGGTTCCAGCCCCGCCGTCAAAAAACATCGAAGACTTCTGGGCAAAATATAAGGAAAACCGCACAGATCCCAACTTGCGAAAGCTGCTTCAATCAACAAGTGTTTATGCGATTTGGGATGATCACGAGGTCACCAATGATTTTTCTGGACCGATTGAGCCCCTCACTTCGACGGGATTTCGGGCGTTCACCGATTATTGGCCGATGTTAACAGAGCGGAGTACATCCGGCAAGCTTTATCATAAATTTTCATGGGGAAATACGATCGACTTGTTTATCTTAAATAATCGCGGCTACCGTGATTCAAATACCCAGCCGGACAGCGATGAAAAAACGATGCTCGGCCAGGAGCAATTCGAATGGTTAAAACGGGAGCTTTCCAACTCGGATGCTCAAGTCAAGCTTATTGCTTCTTCCGTTCCTATTTCGATTCCAACAGGAAAACCGCATGCGCGTGATGGATGGGCAAACGGCAACCATATCGACCCGAATGACAAAACTGGATATGAGCATGAATTTGCCAAACTTTCTACATTTATTACGAACAACAAGATTAAAAACGTCTATTTTGTCACAGCCGATGTGCATTTTGCGGATATCATCGAATACGATCCTGACCATAACGGGACCGTCGATTATCGTGAGCTGGTAAGCGGGCCGATTGGAGCTGCTATGGGCCAGCCATCAGCGCTTGACCCTACATTTGGACCGAAGCGCTTGTATGCCGAGGGAGGATTTTTTAACTTCGGTGTGATTAAAATTAATCCAGAACGTAAACAAATAACTGCCGAAATTCGCGATGAAAATGGGCGCGTCCATTTTCATATCGACTTTCCAATCGAATCGCAGTAATCACTTTCCAATGTCCTTATTTCTGTAGACGTTTTTGGACAACATAGAGAAATGCGACAAAACCAATCACACAAATGACGATCATATAAGGGAAGAATGGATTCCATCTACCTTCCTTCAACTCTTCCGCCGCCACGTGCTGTGTCGGCGGCTTTCCTTTTCCAAACGCTTCGATGTCCGGCTTGGCGAGCGACAACGGTTTTGTCAGCGAGCAAATTCCTGTGACCCAGTCCGTATCGTCATACGCATAGACAAGATACTCTTTTCCGACTTCAAACGGATACCCGCAATCTGCCTCGTGGAAGCCGGTGTACACGACAACATGTGTTTCGTTTACCCCTTTCCACGTGCGATTGACCGAAAAAACAACCGCGCGCTTCGGAACTCTCTCTCTGATTTCCGGTTCTTTCCGCGTTGTTTCATAAATACGAACGACCTTCCCAGAAAACACCGCATCACTTTTCGTAAACTCTTCCGACGGAGAACGAGGCGGAACGCAGCTACACGCATACGTCTGCGCTCCCCCATACAGGCAAAAAAGGACAGCAATACCAAGCAGCCGCCACCAGCATCATTTCATTAAACCACCCTTTTTCTTTATTAGTCGCAGCCAAAGAGCAGTTGGTTACACATTGGCACCCTTCGCGAGTTCCTCCAGCCGCTTTAACGCTTCCTCCTTCTTGTCATACAGGC